>NZER01000419.1 GCA_002690445.1 Candidatus Pacearchaeota archaeon | reverse complement strand
TCTCAAGCTAAGGTCGTTGAGTTAGAACAGCAGGTGAAAGAATTGATGCAGGAAATCAAATCTAAGCCTAAAGAGGAAACGGAAGAATATATTGAAGATTATGATGCTGAATTAGCAAAGCTCAAAAAAGACAACGAATCTTTAAAGGCAAAGGTTGATGGAATTGAAGCAAAAGGAAGTCAATCTGAAGCAGAAAAAGCTCAAGCAGCTTTTCTTGTAAAAATAGATTCTGTCGATAAAGAGCTTAAAGAGGAGGGCTTTGATGGATTTGAAAGCTGCACTCCAATGCTAAGGCAACATATTCATGCACTTATAATGAAAGAGCCAGACCCAAAGGAGTATCTGGAAGGGAGAAAACTTCTGGATGTTGACACCCCTGAAGGATGGAAAAAGATTTATAAGGAAGAAATATATCCTTCTATAGAGAAAATTATCACTCAGAAGAAAACTGAAGATATAATTGATGAAAGAATAGCCAGAAAGAAAAAGGCTGCATTGTCAGGCAACTCTGGTGGTAGACCTGTTCAAACTAAAAAGAAAGATGATGTTAGCGAACTTAGTCAAAAAGAGATGCACGAACGTTATATGAAAATGCGTCATGGAAATAAGAGGGCTGCGGTCTAATCTTCCAAACATATTGGGAGGAATTAGACAATGGCGAACGAAATGTTGTGGGTCAACCACTCTGGTGTGTTGACAAATAATAAGTTAAACCAGTTTTTTCAGCGTTCTGCGCAGCCATTATTTAAGTTCAGGCAGTTTGTAGATGTTAAGGAAGCATTTGGGAAAGCTCGTGGTCAGTCAGTAAACTGGCTGAAAGTTGCTAATGTTGCGACAATCGGTGGAAACCTCACTGAAACCAACACTATGCACGAAACCACTCAGGCTTTAACATGGGGTACGCTAACAGTTAATGAAGTTGGTAACTCTATGCCATTTTCTTTCAAATCAGAAGCACTCTCTGAATTTGATGTGCAGGAAATAGTAAGAGGCGGATTGCTTGATGATGCTGCAAAAGTTCTTGATGGAAAAGTTGAGCGGAGATATAACGAAACTAAACTTCGTTTTGTGGGAACTTCTACTACCGCTCACACTCTTACTACTGATGGGACTGCAACTGTTACTAATACTTCAATCCTTAATTCTCGTCATGTACGGAAGATGAGATTGGAATTGGAGAAAAGAAATGTTCCTGCTTATGAGGGCGATTCTTATGTATGTATTGCTTCCTTAGAAGCTTTGGAATCTCTTGAAGGAGCAATGGAGTCTGTTAATCAGTACACTGAAACTGGTGTGCATAAAATCTACAATGGTGAAGTTGGAAGGCTTCACGGTGTAAGATTTGTCAAAGATTTCTATGCTTCAAGGTTTACGGTAGATGCTGCTGCCAGAACAGCAACGGCTAAATCGTGGACTACAGGAAATTCACTTGATGCTTATATGTTTGGTAAAGGTGTCGTCAGGGAAGCTATTGTTGTACCAGAAGAAATCCGCATGAAGTTAGTTACTGATTATGGAAGGTCTAAAGGTATAGCATGGTATTTCTTAGGTGGATGGGCACTCGAGTGGGATACTGAGGGAGATTCAAGAATAATTAAATGGGACAGTGGAGCTTAATTAACTTTTTTGGAGGTAGAATAGATGGCAACTTATGATGCCGCAGTTTATGGCGGAATAACAAGAAAATGGTTTGGCTTGACCAAGAAGCTTGGTGGAGATGCTGCCTCTGGATATACCTTCGGTACGACTGATGCTACAACTCAGTCGCATCTTGCAAGGTGGTATCCTCGTGGCCCGATTAGGCTTCTAAAGGCTGGTTCGTTTACAATGGCAACCTTAAATGGTTCTGGAGTAGATAAGATTGATTGTAGAGTGAAAACAAGAGGAGCTTCTGCTTCTATAGCAGCTTCTTTTAATTGTTTTTCATCTGCTCTTTTCTCTTTCGCTTCAGATATTACAATGGGTGTTGCCCAGTGTAAAGCTGGGGAGTATATCAGTATAGTCACTGGTACTCCTGAGACTGACAAAGGTACAGCAATGAACACCAGTACCACAACTGGTACTGTAGCGTTCTTTGTGGATTATGTGCCTAAACTCAGTTCGAATTGGGATGTAAATACGTAACCTGCGATCAGGTTAGGGGGGGGAGCAATCCCCCCTTTTTTAAAAAGGAGATGTAGTAAAAATGGCTAAATCTCATAAACAAAGAGAAATTGATAAAAAAAGAGCAAAAGCAAGGGCTTCAGACAAAAGAGCTAACAGAGCAAAGTTCCTTGCGAAAAATGCTACTAAAGTATTTCTTTCTGGTGTATCCACAAAAGAACAAGAAAAATTAACATCAGATGCGAAAAAGACAGGATTCAAACCTTCTGGTAAGGGTGGAGCTTTTAGAGTTTTTCACGAAGCTGGAGAAGCTGCAAGGCATTTAAGAACGCCACGAATATCTGCAAAACAAAAAAGACAAGAAGCAGGTTTAGAATAAAAATATTTTTAGGAGGATTATTGAAAGTAGTTATGGTAGCAAACCATTCTTGTGTGAGAGTACACAAGATGGGGTTACCTCTCATTGAGGGAGGTCAGCATAAAGTTCACTTAGTAGCTCACAGACACGCCTCATTTTCAGAAGCTTATTCAACATTTGGACATTGGTTCGATTTAGGAAACTTAGCTTCTTTTATAAAACTCCACGCTCCAAATACAGATATATTTCATTGTCACAATGAACCTTCTTTCTTTGTCACATTAATAAAAGAAATGTGTAATGTCCCTGTAATCTTGGATGTCCATGATTCTTTTCTTGCCAGAGTTACCCCAGAAGAGAAAGATGAAAACCCAGAAGTTGTGCGAATAAGCATAGAAGAAAGGAATAACTTCCAGCTTGCTGATGCTCTTGTTTTCCCTTCCAAGCCATTTGCAGATTTAATAATGAATGAGTTTAAATTAACTCAACCTCATATTATTTTACCTTCATATCTTCCAAGACGATTATATAGATACAATGCTGCTGATTGGATGGGAGGATTGGTTTACGAAGGAAAAGTTCAAATGGATGTAACATCTAAAGCAAGTTTTGGATTCAGGTATTGCGATTACAAAGATTTTGCAAAGAAAGCTGATGAGATTGGAATAAAGTTTCACATGTATGCAGGAAGGAATAATGAGGACAAAGAGTTTATGGATGTCTATGATGACAAAGCATTTGTTCATAAGCCTTATGTTTATGATGAATTATTAAAGAACATTGGTAGACATGATTGGGGATTGGTAGGAAATCTCAATTATACAAGAGAATGGGAAGTTGCTATGCCTAATAAGTTATTTGATTATATAGCAGCAGGAGTGCCTGTTGTTGCTATAAACGCAGCAGAATGTGGGAAGTTTGTAAGAGAACATGGCATAGGAATAGAGGTTAAAAATCTTGAGGAGTTGTTTGACAGATGGGAGGAACATACAGAGATTAGAAAAGTTTTGTTAAAGAAAAGATTACAGTTTAGTATGGAAAAGAATCTACAACCTTTAAAGAGAATGTATGATTCATTGTGCCTGTAAAAGAGGAGGATTTCTTTGGACATAATTAAATTAAAACAAGAAGAGAATTACTGGGATGCTCATGCAGCATTAAGAATAAAGATAAAAGGCAAATCAGTTTCTTATAATGATAATTTTTATAAACGTAGCAAATTATTGCAAAAACTATTAGATTATAATTTTGATGAGACTGATGTGTTAGAAATAGGTTGTGCATTTTCCACAATCTCATTAGCATTGAAAGTTTGTGCAAATCTAAATAGTTATAAAGGGATTGATGTAAGTGAAAAATATTGTGAGTTTGCAAGAAGAGTTATGGGAGCAGATGCAAGAAAAGCTAAAGTAAATTGTCTGCCGTTTGAGAGTGATAGCTTTAATGCACTCTTTGCATTTGATGTATTTGAACATATTAATCCAAGCGAGAGATTAGATTCTTATGTTGAGATTGATAGAGTATTGCAAAACAATGCGAGGATTTTTATAAACAACCCTCTTGAAGAAACTAAACATGACCTTAATTTTGACCATGAATTTAATGACAAACATATTGTTGAACTTAGTAGTAACTTAGGAATGAGAATAGACAAACTTCAGAAATACACAGTTGTGTTGCCTCCAGATAGTAATAAAATATCTTACCAGTGGATTGTAATGAGTAGAGGTAATATATGAAAGTACAAATAGTGTCACCATTTACTATGCAATGGGAAAAGGGATACAGGAAGATATTTGAACAGAATGGTTGGAATGTTCATAGTTCATGTGCTCCAGTTCAAATGTCATGTGATTTAATCATATTTCAGTGGTGCAATGAGGACACTATTAAGTTTATTAATGAATCCTCAAAGAGATCGAGGTATATTGTTTTTGTCAGAAGATATGAATATTACACTACAGCAATAGAAGCTCTTGATTGGGACAAAGTAGATGAAGTTATTATGGTAAATGATTACCTTGCTAAAGGTTTTAAGGAGCGCACTGGTAGGAAGCTTCATGTTATTTATAATGCAGTTAATGTAGATGATTGGACATTTGACCATAGCAGAGGTCATGGTAAGAAGATAGCGGTTGTGGGTTATATTAACCAGAAGAAGAACCTGCCTCTTGCAATTCAAATAATGCAGAAGTTGCCAGATGATTATTCTTTGCATTTAGCTGGCAAGATTCAGTGTGGTGCTACAGTTGATTACTTGAATAATATATGCAAATCTATGAAGAAGAGATTTTATTTTGAAGGTGAAATTGGGGACATGAACACTTGGCTTAGAGATAAGAATTATATTCTCTCAACAGCAATAAGTGAAGGAAGCCCTAATAATGTAATAGAAGCTATGGCTAAAGGGATAAAGCCAGTAGTCCATAATTGGGCTGGAGCAAAAGAACAATTTAATGAATTTGTGTTTGATACAGTAGATGAAGCAACAAGGATGATAGACTCATTCTCCCCATATCATTCTGGAATTTACAGAAATATAGTAAAGCAAAGATTTGGGTGGAGTAATTATGAAAGAGTTTACGCAATCGCAACGGAGGGACTATGAAAGAAAGATGGGCAATTATAGGGTTGGGATTTGTAGCACAACGCCACATGGATGCGATAGAAGATGTTGGTGATGAACTTATTATGGCTTGTGATAATGACATTCGTAAGTTTGATAAAATCACTGGTAATGTGTTTCGTTGCATAGATTGGATTACAATGATTAGTGTCCCTGAGTTTAGACTTGTGGACAATGTTGCTATTTGCACACCTAATCATCTTCATCCTCCAATGATTGTGGAATGTGAGAAACGTGGGAAGAAAGTATTATGTGAGAAGCCATTAACTATAGACAGTAAATATCTTAATCTAATGAATGGCACAAGAACTGTTTTGCAGTTACGACACAACCCAGAATTAATTGAATTAAAAAAACAGATAGCTTCAAAGCATGAAGTAATGTTAAAGCTATTGATTAATCGTGGGGATTTTTACTGGGATGGCTGGAAAGGAAATAGTAAAAAATCAGGCGGGCTTTTGTTTAATATTGGGATTCATTATTTTGATTTACTGCAATGGTTATTTGGGGATTTAATTTCTTCTGGATTAACGTTAAATGAGATTAATCATTCGATAGGAAGAATTGAATTTGAGAAAGGAACAGTTCATTGGGAAATATCTTTAAAACAACCAATGGATGCACAGGTAAGAACTTTGGAAATAGACAATAAACAATACAATCTTGCTAAAAGGTTTGAAAATCTTCATCTTAAAGTGTATGAGGATTTTAAGAATGGCAAAGGTGTCAATAGGTATGAGGCAGGAAAATCAATTAAATTGGTAGAGAGGATTCTCGGGGCTGGCTGTACGACATCTTGAATGGGTTGCACAGCCCCTTTTGTTATGAAGTTAATAATGGTAAATTCACATGAACGAAGTGGTACTCATTTTTTAATGAATACGCTTGCACTTAACTTTGGGTATTGTAGTTCCCCTTATGTTAATTTTGATTTTCCAGATACGACTCCTCATGCTCCTCATAATGTTATGGTTATGTTGCAAAGGATAAAAACTCGTAATCACATTGTCAAATCTCATTATGAAGGAACTTTTTTTAAGCCAATAATTAATGAACTAACCACAATGGCTAATGTGTTCTATATTTCAAGAGAAGAGGATGAAGTATTTAATAGTTGCAGTAAGCATTATAATGCCTTGAAGTGGGATGAAGCCCATCAAAGTGTAGATGGTGAAGATTTAAAAAGACAAGAGCCTTATGGTGGTTGTATGCGTTACCAGTATCAGCAGTATCCTACAATGCTTATGAGGTGGAAAGCTCATAAATTATCATGGGATTTGCCCAATGTTATACAGATAAAGTATGAGAATTTGTTGAATCAGTTTGATAAAACTGTTAGAAATATATCAAAGCAAATTAGGATTCAAGTGACAGGCGGAATAGCAAGAAAACCAGACAGAAGTAAAACGGTGCAAAATGGTGAGTTCAAAGAATGAAAACGGTTTGTGTCAGCAGGTACGGAGCGTGAGTTTATACAGGATGCGACCCCTTGTCATTAACCATAATTTTCAAAATCGTTGTATTTGACAGGCATCACCTCCTTTTATAACTTAGGATTTTTATTATGAAAACTAGAATGTTCGGCACGAGTCATAATCAGAAGGTTTCTCCAATCATTGTTAAGAACATTGCCGTCAAGATGATGAACAATCTCATTAGGTTTAAGTCGTTCTCCTATATTAGCTTCTGCTGTAAGAATAGAGAGCTTGACATTCCCTCTCCCGCTGATATAAACAACAGGGCATTTAATATTATTTTTATTAGGTTTGTGTTTATAATGATTGCTACCTTTAGGAGTTTTAGCTTTAGAGCCATTAATTTTAGCTTGCTTGGAAGATGTGGGATATTTTTTATTTCTTTTTATGATAGCTTTATTGAGTTTTTCAGAATGCTCTTTGGTTCTCCAATTTTTAAGCCCCCTGTTCCATGCAGCTATATTTCTAATGGAATAGGAATAGCATTTGCGGGAACAGAATTTTCCACCACCACGCTTAATGGCTGATGGTCGAAAGTATTTTTTAGTTCCACAAATTTTACAGTTAATAATTGCCATAACGAATCATACAATATGGAGGTTTGATTGTCAAGTGAAAAAGGAGAAAAAATCGTACCTGCGACCAAGCTTAAGCGGGCTTGCGTTAGCAGGTACGGCTAACAGGAGCTATAGGCGACACAATCATGTTTACTCCCTTATTGAGGAAATTGAAGGAAGAGGGATACCATGTAACTGTGAATACGACAGACTCAGGGAAGAAGATTCTGAGGCACAATCCACATGTGGATGCGTGGATAATCCATGTTAAAGATTCAGTTCCTAATGAGAAACTTGGCGAACATTGGGACAATATGGCGAAAGGTTTCGATAAATTTATCAATCTTTCTGGCAGCGTGGAAGGTAATTTACTCAAGATTGAAGGTAAGAAAGAATTTCTTTGGGAACATGATGTAAGACATGAAAAATGCAACAGGAATTATTATGATGAACAATTTAAAATCGCAGGTTATCCAGAAGTCACAGGTAAAAATGGGGAACTCTTTTTTTCTCCGCTTGAGCATAGACTTGCTAAGAGTTTCGCTAAAAAACATAGAAAAAGATTTAAGATCATGTGGTCGCTTGCGGGATCGAGCTTCCACAAAAACTATCCGTACACAGAAATAGTTGCAAAATGGTTACTTGACAAGTATGATGACATTATTATAATAACAGTTGGAGATTCTACCAGTGTTCTGTTAGAATGGCAATATCCAAGAACGATATGCAGGTCTGATAAATGGGACATACGAAAGTCATTAATAATGACCCAGTATGTTGATTTGGTTGTTGGGACTGAAACGGGGATTCTAAATGCAGCAGGGTGCTATGACACAGCTAAGGTTATCTTCTTATCTCATTCGTCTGAAGAGAACCTCACCAAGTACTGGGAAAATACTACTGCGCTTCATGTTTATGAACATGTTGTTTCGTGTTACCCGTGTCATCAGCTCCATTATTCAATGGAATCGTGTCCTATTCATGAGAAACTTAAAACCCCTCTTTGCATGGTCAAGCTCTCTGGGGAACGAGTCTTTAAGGAAATAGAAAGGCAATATCAATTATGGGTATCGGCGAAGGTAAAGTCTGGCTAATTGATGAAGATAAAGTTCCTTTAAAGATGGGCAATATAACAGAGACATTAGATATGGAGTTGTATTTAATGCTAAAACAGATGTGTTCTTAACTGCATCTGTTGATACAGGAACAGCAATAGTTTCTGGAGGTTTCACTCTTTTGTTGGTGGATGATTAATGGCACACATAGAATCAGATAGTAGAATAGAAGGTGGAATGGACTTTAAAGTCGATAAAGGTGTTAAAACTCCTTTAGGCATGGCTTCAGTACAAACTGAAGCTATAATGAAAAGACAACAAGATAAGCCTTTTAATGTTGGTGTATTTAATGAGGGGGTGAAAGGAGATGCACCAGAGGGCATAGAACCAGAGGGAGACTTTACAGAAGATGATTTTAATATTGCAGTAAGGCATCCTTCAGCAATAAGGGCTATATGGTCAGATGATATAGCTATTGAAGTTATGGAAGCATTACTTTTAAATAAGCCATTTGAAGTGTTAAGTCAGAAACTACAACTTAGAAAAGGAGGACAGCATGACAATCTCACGAAAATTGCTTAAAGTAGGACAGGATAAAATACCTAATCCTCATAAAACAGATTTTCACCACAGAAAAGCTGGCAACAAGGCAAGAATGAGAAAAGCTAACGCTACAGATTCAATGAGACAGAGAAGGAAAAGAAGTGAAGACAGAAACTCAAGATTGGGTTCTGACAATCATCCAATAGCACAGGGATAAATGTATCAATATCAAATAGAAACATATCGTAGACGAAAAAAGGAGATTAAGCGTATGGGTCATTGGCAAGGGTTACAAACAAAGTCAGGACATGAAAGAAACTTTTATGTAGAAGATGGGAAGTTTTATGATTCAATCAAGAAACAACATGAATACAGGAATTGCGAACCATACGACTTAATAAAAGACAATACAGTAAAAGATGTTCCAATCACAAAAACAGAACCTATTAGGTTAGCTAAACCAGAAATAAAAGAAGAAGTAAAACAAGAAAATGCTGGTAGGTTCAAAGCTTTACTTACACCAGCAGGGAATGAAGCAAAAAAACTACTTAGTGCAGGCAAGTTAAATCATACTGCCTTTACTAAAGCCTTAAATGAAGGCTCTGCAACCTTGACACAGAAGAAACATTGCAAAGACCAGTTTTGGGAAATTATAAGAGAATTGCTTGATAACGACATTGCGACAAAAAAAGGTTTGAATTATATTTATAAATAGTGTAAGTAATATAAAACAGATAAAGCAGCAGTTACGACAACTCAGGAGGATACAACATGGCTGCACCTACAGCACCAACTTTAACTACCATTGCCACGGAAGGAATAAAAAAGAGTGGCTATGGTAATGCTGCTTCAACATTGCTTACAAGGGCTGAGGATGAATGGGTTGAAGAAATTAAAAATGACATCTGGACTCTTGCTAAAAAGCTAAAATCCCTCTATACCACTACTTTCCAAGTTACTTCTAATGGAGTTGAAAAATACTCCTATCCTACAGATTTCTCTTCTGAAATGACAATGACATTAATGACGGGTGGTGTTACTGGTACTGCACAGGCAGGAAGCTCATCTTCTATCACTCTTGCTGCTGGCAATACATCCACAGATTTAATTGGCAAAGAAATAATGATTTTATCTGGCACTGGTTCTGCCCAAATAAATCAAATAACTGCATATAATTCCACGACAAAAGTAGCTACAGTTAATGATACTTGGACTGATCCTTCAAGCGATTCCGTCTATATGGTTGTGGATAAATATAAAGAACTTGAGCAAACGGTTGCGTGGAAACATGATGGAGGAAGGACTTCGCCAGAACGTGGTGAACCTTCACATTTTTTCCCTATAGGAGATTCAGACAATGGAGAGTTTATATTATTTCCAACACCTTTTAGGTCAGCCACAGATACAAATGGTTATGGAATACGCCATAAGTATTATGCTGATCTTACTCGTATTGATCTGGCTTCAACATTAATGACAACTCTTTATCGTAGATGGAGAAGTTTATTTATTCAGGGAGTTAAATACAAAAGCTTAGAGAATCTTGATGATAATAGAGCAACGCAGGAAGCACAGAAATATAGAGGAGATTTAAATTCCATGATTCTTAGGGAAACTTATGGCATGGACTTGTCTAACATTGAAATTTCAGTATTGGGATAAATGGGTTATCAAGGCGGAACGATTGAAATAGATTTAAACATTGGTGGGTTCAATTACAACCCCAATCTTGATAGTTTACCTCCAAGCGTAATGACTGATCTATCTACCAATATTACATTGCAGGATGGTGGCAGGAGAAAACGTGGAGGTACTGCTCATGTAAATTCTAGCACTATCTCTGGCACACCACAGATAATGAAGATTCATGATTACATTTTAACAACTGGAACACAGTTTTTGATGTTGGCAGGTAATGACGGGAAGGTTTACAAGAACTTCACAGACACAATAAAGACAGGGCTTTCTGCTACGAACTATTACGATATGGCATCTATGAATGATTTGCTGGTGTTCACAGATGGAGCATCAACTCTTCAAACATGGGATGGTGCTGCTGGTAGCTCGTCTGATGTTAGTACATTAGCCCCTGATTGGGCAACAGACTCATTATATCCTCAACAGCTTGAGGTTCACGGAAGAGGGTTGTCTCAAAGAATGTGGACGTGGACAACTAACAATAAAATTTTTGGAAGCGCAATCTTTGATGCTGATGATTGGGGTGCAACAAATGGGTTTATTTCAGACACTAATCAAGTTTTTGCGTCAAGAGAAGGCGGTAGTATTACTGGTATGTATGAGTTTGGTGATTCTTTATTTATTACGACTAATAGAAACACCTACATACTCCAAGATTCTAATTCGGATATCTCAACTTGGGGATTCACGCTGGCTCAATTCAATGCTGGAGCTGCTCACTGGAGAGTAATGGCAAGAACTCCAAATGACATGTTAATAATGATGGATGACGGTGAGATTTATTCTCTCGTAACAGTAAACGCTAAAGGTGATTATAAGGCTTCTTCTATTACGGAGCCTGCTTTTATAGATAGGTGGATTAGAGATAATATTGATTTAACGCAGATCAATGAATTTCACATGAGTTATGACCCTAAGATTAGGGCGGTGCTTGTGTTTATGGTTAAATCTGGCTCAACTCAGGTAGATGTTTGTCTACCTTATTTTATAGATAGACCAGTAGATCAGGCTTGGGGCGCACCTTTTGAAAATCCTGACAGTAACTGCGGATATGATGCTTCGGTGTCATCTGTAGTTAGAGTTGCTGCTGGAGATTACAGGGTTAGAACTGGAGATAACAGTACGGGATTTGTATGGGACTTAAACCAGACAACTTTTGGGGACAATGGCAATGCTTATACAGCTAAATGTGTTCTTCCAACATCTGGTTTCGGAGATAATGTCAACCTTAAAATGTTTAAAAGAATCGTATTCACAGGATTTTCAACTTCAGGTGATGACAGTGATAACTTGTTGCTTGCTTGGGATGCTGATGGGGCTATTCAGGCTCCTCAATCTGTTACATTCTCAGGACTTGGAGCTAAGGTAGACGAAAGCACATCAATAGTTGATAAAATCATCGTTGCTTCCAGCAACTTTCATATAGAAGCTATATTAGATTTAGGACAACCTGCAAGACGGATTGGAACGCATTTCTCCAATTCAACTGTGGGGGATGATTTTTATGTAACCTCTGTTCAAGTGGATGCGAAGCCTCTTGGGCGTAGACCGACACCAAGTGTTACATCAGTAGCTCAATAGGAGATTTTATGTCGCATGAACGAACAATAACAATAGATGATAAGTTTTTTAATATAAAAACTATTGTAAAAGGAAAACATGTGGGGAAACGTGAAGCGGTTGACCATGCCATAAAAACAAAAACTTTAGGTTCTGGGTTCACGACTCAAACCGAAGCAGTTAATGCTGCTAAAGAAAGAAGTGAGAGTTTTAACAGACCAGCTAATCCATCAAGAAAAAGACGCTAATAGGAGGACAGGATGGCAACATATATAAGTAACACTACAGCTAATACAACATGGGTAGCTAATACTACTGTAATAACTGCTACAAGATTAAATACAGAGAATGCTAATCTTTATGCAAATACTGCTGCTTTAGATACAGCATTAGCTTTGTCTCATGATGGTACAGGATATTTTAATCCTACAGTTGGAAGCGATGTAGCGTCTGCTAATGCCTTAATGCTAGGGACAGGGAATATATTTGATATCACAGGGACAACTGCTATTACAAGTATAGGGACTAAGGGTACAGGGTATATGATATGGCTTCAGTTTGATGGAGTGCTGACACTAACTCACCATGCTACAGACTTAATCTTGCCTGATGGAGACATTACAACTGCTGCTGGAGACATAGCGTGTTTATATGAATATGCTCCTGCTGATTGGAGATTAGTCTCTTATAACAGGGCTGCTGCTATAGCAGGGTTAATAGCTGTTGCAGATGGTGGAACAGGTGCAGCTACACATACAGATGGTGGTCTTTTAATTGGAAAAGGAACTGCTGCTTTTGAGAATACAGGAGTTCTTGCCGATTCTGAAATGGTTGTAGGAGATGGCACAACTAATCCTGTGCTGGAATCTGGTGCAACTTTAAGAACAAGTATAGGTGTTGGTACAAGCGATAGTCCTCAGTTTACAGGAATTGAGTTAAGTCATGCAACAGCAAATACGCTGACAGGGTCAGGTGGCGATGTTTTAATAGAAGGAACTATTCTAACAAAAGTCGGGAAAAATACTATTTGGGTTCCTGTGGAGACTATGACTCCAGCAACCACCCAACCTTGCGGTTCCTTAACGCTGGTAGAAGCAGGAACAAATGATGTTGATTACAATGTAATGGATTTTGATGCTTCATCAGATGAGTATGCTAATTTTAATATTCAGATGCCTAAGAGTTGGAACTTAGGAACTGTCACTTTTCAGGTTGTATGGCTGTCAACTGCTACGGACACAGATGGTATTGCAATGGGGTTGCAAGGTGTAGCAGTGAGTGACAATGAAGCTATAGATGCTGCTTGGGGGACTGCGGTGGTAGTTACAGATGATGCGCAGGGAGCAGCGGGAGAAGTCTATGTTACAGATGAATCTACCGCAGTTACTATTGCTGGAACACCTGCTAATAATGATTTAATTATTTTTAGATTATTTAGAGATACTTCAGACGGGAACGATGATATGACCGAGGATGCAAGGGTGTTGGGAGTTAGATTGTTCTTTACAACTTCTGCTTCAGAAGATACTTAACAGGAGGAGTTATGGCAAAAGGATTTAAGATTTTTGACAATGATATGC
>NZER01000418.1 GCA_002690445.1 Candidatus Pacearchaeota archaeon | reverse complement strand
CTGCTACTGCTGCTCCGCCTGCTACTGCTACTGCTGCTCCGCCTGCTACTGCTACTGCTGCTCCGCCTGCTACTGCTACTGCTGCTCCGCCTGCTACTGCTGCTCCGCCTGCTACTGCTACTGCTGCTCCGCCTGCTACTGCTGCTCCGCCTGCTCAGATTGATGCTAAAACTCTCACTGAACTAAACACACTTTCTGATCAGTATCGAAAAACGAAGCAGAAAAGCAATGATCTTGAAGTGAAGCTTCTGAAGAAGGGAAAACGTCCATTAAATAATCCGCGATATATTGCCTTGAACGATGAGGTTGAAAGGTCATTGTCCAACATTAATTCCGCAGGAGTTAATGCTGGAATGAGCTCCGCGGATGTAGAGAGTATGATTTACACCAAAGAATATGAGGCTGACCGCGATAAAGTTGCTAATGAAATCTCTGCCCTTAAAGAAAAATCCGGATTTAGGGGTGATGACAAAAGTAATACGTTGTGGGGTAGGCTTTCATATCTTCGGGGACTTAGTTCGGAGGAGAGAGACAATCTCGAACTGTATGTTAATAAGACGGGTGGTTGGGATAGCTACTATGTGGCTGAAAAGGGTGAGAAGATTCCTGGTTGGAATAAGAAAAATATCAAAAAGGTTAATCTTGATATTGATTTCCTTGATAAGTTTTTCGGGCCATAGCCCATGCCAGAGAATCCGTTCACAGATGATGAGGAGCAGTTCGAGCACTTCATTGATGCTATGGGCGCTGCGTTTGAAGACGTTGATATCCCAGATGGCGCGATTGATGGAGAGAACATCCTAGACGGGTCGATCAGGCCTGATAAGCTCGACCTCTCAGCCAATTGGGAATTTAGAGGAAGGGTCTCAGCGCCGAATCTCAAGTCACTTCGTGGCCGCGCTAGTACGGCTGGTAGCCTGGTTGCCGGCAGCCTAGCTGGACTGAACCCGTTCCTTCTTTCTACACTATGGGTTTACAATGATCATGTACTTGGTCAGTCGCCCATTGTCTTGGTAGATGCATCGAAGAAAATCATCACCGTTAGGTTTCCGCTTTCATCTAGCAGCGTGAACCATATTTACATGATCAAGAGGGTAGACGATGTCGCTGGTAGCGATGTCCTGCTCGAGACTATCGGGGATGATAAGCTTGACAAGCAAACGCGAATTTCTATTCCAGAGCGTGGATGCCTAATCTGCGTTTCATCTGGAGTAGGTTGGCACATTCTTGCGAATTACTCATAGGAACTAAGCGGAGGTCAACATGGCTCTTAAACTTACCCGTGGAGGGTCTCGTGGCTCACGAGTTGAACCGTATACGGCGTTCGATTATTTCAGCAATTGGATGCAGCGCCGGAGTGAGCGCGACGAGATGCTCTGGAAGCAACAACTTGCAGCAGCCGACCCGTCTAGACGAAGGAAAGAAGCTGGTGAAATCGAAGGTCGCATCGTAAAATTGCACGAATTGAAAGCGAAGATGGCGAGAGAAGACCAGAAAGCAAAACAGGAGATTCTCTCTAAGTACATGGAAGAGGCGGGAAAGGATCGCCGCGCTAGGTGGATCGCCAACACGCGTCAAAGCATAGCGAAATCGGGTGTCCTTAAACAGGCATATCTCTACGACATGGCGTGGATTAATAAGCAGGCTCCAGTAAAGGCAAAAAAACAAATTACTAGCACCATCGAGAGCATGACGACGAACCTCTCAACTTACATGTCTAAGGCTGCAGAAAGGAGAGAGGCGAAACAAGCCAATAAGTGGACTGAGGTTGATGAAGGAACCTTCAATAAGAGGCTCGCTAGTCTCGCTTATGCCTGGCGTAGCGGAGTAAATGCAGGCAGTGACGAGTCAACGACAGAAGAAGGCCCCATAGGCCTTAAAAAGTTTTGGTTATATGCTTGGAGCCAGGCAGGGAATATCCTTGAGGAACGTGAGGGAGGAATTCTTAGCAGGATAAATGATCTTACGCCAGACGACCTAAAAAAGGCTGAAGGTTCCCTTGAGGATATTGAACGGTTGAGATCTGTTCTTATAGCGGAAACTAATCGCGCGAAAAGTGGTGACCCAACGAAAGACATTTGGAAAGAGTACGAGAAGGAAGAACGATTCGGCGGACAGGCCACTAGAATGCAACTGGACATCTTGGGTGGGGTTGGGGGGGGAACCACAGTACCTTCGCCTGAGGATCTTGAAAAAATTACCGGTGGTGCTAAAGCGCAAGAGGCAGTTCAAAGCATCATTGATGGGCTTGTCAAACGACTTGACGTGGCGAGAGGACGCGAAAGTCGCGCAGAAGAGGAGTTCCAGTATCTACTGCGTGGCGGTGGAATGTACAAACGGCCATCTCGAGTAGGAGACCGGATGTATGCGCTCGGGAGGATGCGTAGGGCAGAGCCGTCCCTCGCTGAAGCGGTTGATATTGGAGAGGTGACTTACCCTGAAGGGACCGGTGGAAACCTTTCGGATTTCTTGAAGACCAAGATCGGTCAATACCGAACGACGCCTGGGGACGCATCAGTCCTGATGGACCAGGTTGTCAAGGCGGTTAATCTTTATGGAGATACTCTTGGCGAGGATGACACCATTGACGACTATGAGATGTTTGGGCAACGTCCCGGTAAGACAATAAGAGACTTGGTTGATATCTACAGCGAGAGTGTGGAGGCGAAACCCGCTAAAAAAGGGGCCTTTGCTGATGTTTTCATGAAATCGTTGTCGGACAAGCCGACTAATATCACAAGGGATTATGGCGGACTGGAGAAGATGTATAAAGACCTTGCACAAGAGACTGATTCTAGGGAAGAGAGAAGGGCCATGCGTGACTATGCGGATGAATACGCACACAGAGCAGAGGCTATCCCGAAGCGATTCAATGTCTCGACGGTCTTGAACCCATATATCGAGAACGTTCTTAATGCTAGCGAGAGTGGTAACGATAAAGCCACCTACGAGGCGATGGGGGAACTCTACAGTGTCGTTGATGATCCAGATCTTGATGAACTGCTTGGGTCAGCTGGAATGAACATTCGTGGCGCGCTGTCTGACATGAACACATCGATTCCTGAAATTGGATTGTCCCGTGCGATTAGTCGAGGGACAAGTCATCTTCGAAAGGCATACGAGGATTTTGCTAGTCAAACCGTTGACGGATTTGGAGAGGGATAAACGCTATGGCAAGAGCAAACACAGCCTTTGACGCGCTTATGGGTGATACGACAGTCGCCCCGCCAGCGGACGATCATACTCTTACAGCCCAAATGGACGTCAGTGATTCTACCAATGATGCGGCTACACTTTCTAAAAATAGAAAGGCACAAAAAGCGGCTCAAAGGGCACGACAAGCGGTTCAAGAGGATCTCGTCGTGGATGAACTGCCTCCCATCAAAGATGAGGTAGATGAGTTTGCGTGGCTCGAACAGCCGGGAGTTGCTGCAAGACTTAAAGGACGCCCCAAACGAGAAAGCCGAATAGACCCGTGGGAACACTTTGGAGAGACCGATATATACGAGCCACTTCCGGTTTCGAAACAACCAGCCGAACGCATTGGCCCAGAAAGTCGTACAGCTAGCGTCTTGACGGACGATGACCTGATGAAATTGGCTACGCAAAAGATCTTTCCGAAGGATCTTGAACTTTCTGAAACTATGGCACAGCCAGGAATGTTTGGTTTAGGCCCCATCCCAAATTCGATTGAAAGCCAATACCCAACAGAAGGGTCAAAATACGACCGATTTATGTTTCTCGTCGAAAGGAGAAACGAGGTTCGAGATGAGCGAATCCACGAGATCTGGTCGCGAGAAATGAAGCCAAGACTCGCCAGATTGACGGCGTGGGGTGTGGCTCTCGGAAGCGGGGTGAGTTGGGCTTCAAGTGCTGTAAAATTAGCACCGCTGCTTAAAACTATGTCGAGAGTGGAACTAGCGAATTTAATTGTTGATCGTGGCATGGATTTAATGTTTGAGGCTCCACTCATGTACATGGTCTACGATTGGGCAACCAGTGATGATGAAGACAAGAGGATTGAAGACCTTGAGCTCCAAGTTGAGCAGTTGGTGCAGCAGAAACAAGACGATGGGCAGTAGGGGTACAAGACATGGCGGATCCTATTAGCCGTAGAGAAGAGGAACTCCTTGCTGAAAACTTAAGGGAGTTCCTTGGTCCAGATGCCTCAAAACTCATCGCCGATGTGCCGTCAGATATTGAACCAATTCCTGAAGATGTTCTGCGCACAATCAAAGAGTACACGCCGTCTTTACAGTTCGAAAAGCCCATCCCCCCCATGGAGACCAGTCAGTCCATCTCCCAAGCGTTGCGGGATTACCTGAAGGCGGTCAGGGACCAATTCATAACGGTCAATCCAGGTGGCGTTAGTCCCGAAGAGATCGAACGAGAAGTCTCTGAGGAAGAGGTTCTTGCGCGTCAACACCCGCTTGAAAGAGCGATTCCGTTTGACCGACCGTCCGTCAGCGATCTCAGGTCCATATTGGAGAAAAAGCCATACCTGAGGGATGTCGGGGTGGCGGACAAGAGGCTCAGCGAGATCTTCAATGCCGTTGATCAGGGTGAGGATGACATCGCTGAAGAGATGATCAAAGAAGCACCTCCCAATATCTTCCCAGAAGACGTGCTTTTTCCTACTACTCTCCCTGGAATATTCGGTAGGGCTCTTAATACTCGTCAGATCCCGATCCTACCAGGAGGACAGCACAAGCCATTTGAATATAGGATCAAGGAACGGCAGCAGAAGACGAGGGAATACCAAGAAGCTCTAGATGACGGGGCGACCTGGACTGAGAGCATTCGAAAAGCGTTTACTGGCTCTACCAATATGAGTCTCGAGGAGGCCCAAGAGATGGGTCTTATGCGGGGCGATCAGAACAAGTCTTTCTGGCGACCTGTTCCGATCTATAAAGATAGTCAGAATAAGGTAACCACGTGGGGCGGAGGTAGTCCCATAATGGTTGCCGGTGGCCTTAGGGACCTTATCTCGCGAACCGCCATTGCCAGTGGAGCTGTAGAACACATATTCGCCCCGCTTCTCCTAGAGGGTGAGGACCTCAAGCGATTCAAGGAAGAAGTTCGGGGAACCCGACCAACCGAAGCACTTGAGCACATCACGCTTTCCATTCGGCTGGCTCGAGACAGAGGCGAGAGTGAAGAATCAATTCAAGCCAAATTGAAGACGGAGCTCGGTAGAAATATCCTCTCGTATTCGTACATAGATTTGCCTAAAGAGGCCCAATTCGCGCTACCCGATCTCTCTATGGCGGTTGAATATGTGAAGCGCAACCCAGACCTAGCTTCGCAAAAGCAGTACATGCCGCTTAGGCGGTTCTCTATTATGGTGCTTGATGGCGAAGATGACGACCAGCTCCAGCGGGTATTGAACACCGTCCCGTTTGGCCAACTGCCATCAGAAGTGTATGCAGGCACCGTCCCGAGTACTAATAAAGTGGTGGACCGCATCCTAACCGGGGCGGACTACATGATCGATTCGCAGAATGCCTCTGGCTATCAGACCATGCTTTCGATAGAGCAAGGCTTCGGTGATCTAATGATGACCACTGAAAAGATCGATGGACAGGTACGGGTAGTGGAGGGCCAGGTCGCTCGTTGGATGTCGATACTCAGCGCATTGACCGACACGATTGCGGAAGCTCGACTTCCATACGATATCCCGATCACACCTGCCAGTAGGGACTTCTACTACAACCTTGGGATACGGTCTCCTGATTCGACTTATTTTGCTCGATTGCTGGCGAATATTGAGACGAGAGATCTCGGCTTTACTCGTCACCTGACTGATGAAGCCCTGATGCGTGGAAAGGACCGTGGAGACCCCTGGTATCACATGTCAGCCATTCTTGGCCTTGGTCTGGACTTCCTAGTTCCATGGGAGAAAGGACAATTCAAGATTGCCTCTGCTCCAGTTCGATTCACGTACCGTGGCGGCAAAACTCTGCGACAGTTCCCAGTGAAGGGATACCGGATGCGGGCGTTTATGGCTGGTGCACTTCCTCCTCGCGGATACCAATTGATCTACAAATCAATTCGACGCGTAAATAGGGCTCAAGCCCTCGTGAAAGGACGATTTCCAGAGACCCAGGCCATAGACGCAGCAACATTAAGAAGTGTGTTGGAGCGAACAGGTGACGAGGCCATCGGTTACGAAGAGTCATGGATAATTGATCGGATTCTGCCCCCAATGGAACGGGGCAAGAAGCCGTTGTCGTTTGAAGCGGCAGTTGATGAACTCAAGATAAGCATGCGGACGGCTCCCTGGGAGAACATATCGGACGTAGTTGAGACCTATGTTCGATACAAGCTCGATGGTTCAGATGGCGTAAGCCTTTACGAGAATCTGCCGCCAAAACTGAAAGCCACACTCCGTCGAGTTCTCGATATTGTAACTGATGCGAGAGATGTCGAGAGGCAGCTCGGAGAAAAGCTATCTGAATCTGGAAAACTTCATGTGGCATTGATTAATATCATGATGAAGAACGGTGACCCAGACACCGCCGTGTTGCGTATGAGCGATGAGTACAAAAAGGTCGCTAGCGAAGTTACTGAACTGTATGTCGATGGGACAATTACTGCTGATGAGTACCCCGTTATCATGGGCTACCTTGAGACCCAGGCCACTCGCGCAGCATTGGACGAGGCTGATGCCTACGCACAGTTCAAACGTCCGTCTGACTACTTTGCAAATCTCAAAGTTGAAAAGCTTGATCCGGTAGAAAATGCAGGGTCGTCTTGGAGAATTGACTCGTTTGGTCAAAAGGTCAAGAAGGGAAAGGTCAAGAAGGGAGCAGTCAAGAAGGCTCGTGCGACTTTTCCAGAATTGAGTCTCAACAGCGTTCAAGCCAAGCGACTCTCTGCGTTGTTCCGGAGTGGCGATATTGAGGCGTTGTTTCTGTCGGACGACCTCGACTATGGACCGCTTCGAACATTGATGGGAGACCGATGGGTTAACAGCCTATATCGTCAGTTTGACAACATCGTCGTTGATGGTCCAGATGGCGCTAAGCGAACGATTTTGACCGCTCGCGGCAAAGAGAAACTGAGTGCAAAAATAGATACCTTCTTTGAGAAGGGTTCTGGGGCTACCGGCCCTGTTTCGCGCTTTTTTGCCGACTTCCAGTCTCGATTTGGTGTCTATTGGATGCGGATTGCGGCAGAGGCTGAGACCATTGGAATTAGGCTCGAGACTAGGGACAAGTTCCATAAGATCTTTAACTTCCCTGAGATCTTAAACGATGATGTTGTTGCAATCATGAAGGGTGGGCGTAGGAATAGGCCTCCTAAGTTGGTTCGAGTAAAAGCAGGCATTGAAGGCGTTATTGAAGGAAAAGTTCCTGCAGCTGGTCGCCAGCGTGAATTCTGGGAAGTGGAATTCAACCCAACGTATGTCCGACAAGCGCTTGGCATCACTGATGACATGACCGAAATTAGTGCGGCCGATCTCTTCTCCCGTGCGGTTGGGTACACAATAGGCGAGCATTTCAAGCGGAAGATCGGCTCAACCAAATTGATTAGTA
The DNA here is from genome assembly GCA_002690445.1 of Candidatus Pacearchaeota archaeon. The sequence continues at coordinate 5,450 of NZER01000418.1, read as the reverse complement.
TTACTAAGAGAAGCCACGTCACACCAGAGCGGTTCAAGTCTATCGCAAAGACTATTCGAGCAAAGATTGCATCAGTGCTTGGCGATACCCAGGATTCAATCCGAAATCCGAAAACCGGAAGTTACGAACTGAACGAGATCCAGCAGGCGCGCATGCGGGTGTTCTTGCGGCAGTTGGCCAATGAACCAGCAGGTAAAATTCTCTATGAGAGATTTCTCGATGTGGATGCTGACCTAAGCATAATCTCGCACGATGAATTTGGAAGAATCAATGAAGTAATGAGGGACCTCGAAGCGGGCGTGTTTGCCCGTAAGACTCATTACTCCACAGCGATTCCAGAGAGTTTGGGAAAGGCGCTGTGGATTGCCATTCGCGATAGTATTGACCGCGCAGCCGATTCTAGTGAGCACATTGCCAAATGGCGTGCCAATGTGAAGAAGGCCTTTGAAGTCCCCGATGAATTGAAGCACGTTGTAGGCCCAGCTCAACGCGAAGTGGTTGATGTGCACTTACGGAAGCTCGAGCAAGCGGGCATGGACGTGTTCCGCTGGGCGCGTGAAGCAATGAAGGGCGACAAGGACATGACCCTTGATATGGTGTTCGATCAACTTCGAACAAACCTTACGGCTCCTGTAGAGGTCAACAAAGTCGATGCGATAGTCGGATCTAGGGTTGAGTACCCTCGCCTTCATGAGATTATCGAAAAAGATATCGATCCAGAGAAGGCTGTAACGAAGATTCCGGCCAAGAAGGGCTGGATTGACCTTCTCACGGAGTTCACAGACGCAGAGAAGTCTAGGCATAAGATCGCGACTACAGTTGAACGAGAGGCTGCTGGAGAAATGATTGCTGAGCCATTGCCTCCCGAGATTCTTTTGGGCAAAGGCGATGAGGTTACGCCCGAATACTCGATGATAGAGCCTCCAGCCAAGCCTCCAAAGGGCGAAAAGCCCAAGCCTGCTCCAAAGAAACTTGAATTCCTGCTTCGTCCATCCAGCATCATTGAACTGCAGGCACTTGTGGATCGAACTGGTCGTGGGGTCGAGGGGCTACCAGGAGAGTTGACAGAGGCGTTTAACTATTTGGAAATCCATCGGGGCAAGGATCCCACCAAGTTGGCGCAGAATGAGCGCATGGTTCTTGGAAAGGCCATTGAGCGCATTCGAGACGCCATGATTAATCGAAAGGAACAAATCGTTCAGCGTGGCAAGAAGATCGCTATCGGTTTGGCTGGAGAGCCGCACGCGACCGTCTTGCGGAACTTGCACGACCTAGATGCGGCACGCCTTTACAAACTCTTCTACGAGGGTGGAGAGAGTTGGAAGGAACTGTTGGTGTGGATGTCCTTCGAGAAAGGACTTGAAACTGGTCTTGAGAAAATTGGAGGTATCGGCGGTAGAAAGCGCCTCCCACGGTATCGAGCCACAGAAGCGTTTTTGAGTCTGATTGTCCGGATGCGCGCCTACGAAATCATGTCTGACATGGCGGACGACATGGTTCGATACGGCATGCCAAGCGATCTCAAAAAATTCAGCAAGCCTCAAGCGCTCATCAGTCCAACTGGTGAACTGGTCGCTTCTCCGATCGAGACTGAGAACCTGTTTTGGAAACGAGTCAAGTGGTACATTGAGCAGGAGCTCAATTTCTCAATGACGAGAGTTGAAGAGCGTCTATACAAGATTGAAGAAGGCGAGGAAAAGCTTGTAGCTAAGCGAATTCGGGAACCGCAGGCACCTGGCAGGGAGCTCTACCCTGAAACCTCGTTGTTTAGTAGGGGTCCATCAGGTGGTGTCGTCAATAATCCAAAAGATTATCCCGCCTATAACATGGCTCAGGAGATCATCGCCCGGTACGGCCACCGATATCGTCCAGAGGAGTTCATTGAGTACACGTTTCCTTCCGGCCAAAAGGGTCTTGTTCCTCAAATTCTTGTCGGTGAGATCGAGGGTGCTATCAATCGTGCTTCTCAAATCGGCACAGCTCGATTAGGCGCTGTGCCGGGTCTTCGCTCAGACGTGATTGGCTCTCCGGTTGGTATTGAACCTGCGATTACAGTAGGAAAAACGATTGAATCCAATGTTGGGAGAGCCATCGACTTCTTTATGAACCATTTCCCCGTCACGATGACGAACATGAAGATGGGGGTGACCACTGGAATCATGGTGCCAAACCCCGCTTACTTCTTTGGCGTTGGCATGGGTGGGTTTTTCCAGATGTACGAGGGCATGGGACCGGTTGGTACTGCTAGATCGGTTTTCAAGAACAACAAGATGACCACTTCAGTTGTGGTACGAATGTGGAAGGACGGGGATTACAAGTTCGGCAATCCTATTCTGATCGCAAAGGATGGGTCGGTCTATACAGCAGACCAGATCACTGAATTGGCTCAGATATACGGCTTGAAGTCTGGTTTTATCTACACTGAAGCGCCGCAAACGATGGCAAGGAACCTCAACAGGCTTCGATCTCGTGGCGTGAACCGCATTTATTGGAGCGCAGACGAGTGGCAGCGGACGTTGATTGAATCAGCCACCGCAATGGACAACTACTACCGCGTGAGCGTCTTTGTGGACGCCCTCGAGCGGGGTGAAAGTGCAGCATCTGCCGCTAAGTTGGCTCGCAAAATAGCGTTTGACTACGCAGACCTCACCGATATCGAAAAAGTGTGGTTCCGCAACATATTCATGTTCTACAGTTACATGCGGAAGAACATGGACCTCTTCTGGGACACCCTTTTGACCAACCCAGACAGGATTCTCGGTCAATTGCGGCTAATGAAGGGCGTTCAGAACGCATACATCGAGGAAGACACTGAGGTCCGGCTGTTTGAGCGCGATTATGCCAAGTCGAGGCTTGCTGTTGGCTTCAAACAGGCAGCTGTGAGCACCCACATGATCGATAAATGGATGTACATCACGCCGCCTATGCCCGTCTATGACGCCTGGGGACTACTCACTGAAATGGTAATGGCACTTCAGGGTGATGAGCACGCCAAGCGCTACATGATAACCAATATCAACCCGTGGATTCAGGCTCCATTTGTATTGGCCAGCCAAAGAGACTTCTTCTATGGCAAGGACATCAACACATTCAATGAAGTTCAGCCATTCATCATGAACCTGGACCGCACTATACTTTGTGGCATGTTCTCCGAGGTTTTCGACATTGCACCCAATCCACAGATAGACTTATCGCGCCGATACGTGGAAGGTAGAGAACATGATCCTCATTACCTAGCCCGGAACGGTAGTCTCTGGTGGATTTGGAAGAACATGATTCAAATACCGTTTGCCGGCCGGTCAATGGACACGATGGCCTACTTAGATCGAACAAATCTTGGCCCAATGGAGCTACTGGCGTATATCTCGCGGTCCATCCATGAATATGGCGCAAAAGTCGGCGCTTGGGAGACAAACCAGCAATTAAGCATATACAACGAGGAAGCGGGACCGCGTGCTGGACTCAAGTGGTACGATGAGCTGCTTGGGTTGCTTGGAATCAAGCCATTCCCGGTACTGACGACTCAGGCTGCCCACCAAAAGATCCTTACGTACTGGAAGAAAGCGGTTGGCAAGGAAGCGTTCGAAGGAAAGCGAACTGGTGTACAGCGCATCATTAAACGTCGACCTATAATGCCCCGCAATGAGCCCGAGTGATATACAAGGTGCATACAGTCCTCCCAAACGTGCTATTCTTTACCCGCAAACCCTCCCCATTAATGGAGTAGACAATGTCCCAACTTTCAGCCCTGATTGCTGGCAATACTCTCGGTCGCCCGATGAACCGTGGCGCTCAGGCTATTTCAGCTGGTAATTCCGAAGCTACGCTTGTTTTGAATGCCACGAGCACTTCTGGCGAGTTTCAGGTTCAAGGCGAAATTCTAATGATTGACCCCGGCGGGTCAATTGATGTGCTACTCCCTCCTGAAGCCGCGTCTAATGGCATGGTTCTTCTCATTCACAACACCGATGGCGATTCTGAGACCATTACCGTCAAGTCATCAGGTGATAGCACTCTTGGGCATGGGGGAAATCCTGCGATTGCACAAGATGAAGGCGGAATTTTCTTTTGTGACGGAACAAGTTGGTATGGCTGGGTTCTAAAAGACCTCACCTGATCCTGAATCCCTGACCTAGGAGGCTCCCATGCAGGGATTCGCAGTCAATGATGCTGACGTAACTGGGATTACCACTAGTTTTGTCCTTGGTAAGGCCATTCTGATCCATACGGACACAACTGCCGATGCGAAATCATCAGCATTGCCCCAGTCCTGCTATCTATCGCACATAGATATACAGTTGGATGCTACCAGTGGCAGTCCTACTAAGGCAGCAGCGATCTTGGCGTGGGATTCAGATGGCGACGACCCAATGACGGGCGTGTCTCAAGGGAACCCGCTCTGGCAAGGGATGACTGACACTAGTTTGCGCAATACATCCATTGCGCTCGATACGTGGGTCACTGCACCGACTGGTCAAACTACGGCAGGGAAGTGCTACCTTTGGATAAAGGTAGACGCAGGCACAGTCACGTTAAAGAAAGCGCGACTTCATTGGGCAGCGAGAAGAACCATCTAATCACCATCGAGGAAGATCATGGGCGACTTTTACAATCGCGGTGGTGGTCAACTGACGGTCAGCGAGATTGCAGTTGATACCACAGCAACCCTTGGTGATGGTGACACAGAAGACAACATGCTGGCGTTTGACGGCAACACTGTTGATTATCGAATCGGCTTAGACGACGGAACCGATCGTCTTGAGTTTGGCGTAGGAACAACACACGGAACTACCACTGCATTCGTGATTACGCCTGAGGCTCAGATTTCAGTAGAGGATGCGTTTGCAACTAATATCGGTGGGTCATTTGGAACTTTCAGCTCCTCTGACACAACCCCAAGTGTTGCTACAGGGAACTTGTGGAAGACCCACGCGAGCGGTCAAACACTAACGACGTTCGATGACGGTCTAACTGGTCAGACTGTTACAGTTATCTCTACAGCGGCTGTTGTGTTCGATTGTACCAGCACTAACTTAAAAGCCGGCAGTGCAGACATTACGACTGCAGCTGGTGATGTTACCGTCTGGACCTTCGATGGCACCAACTGGTATCTGATTCAGTTCATGGACGTATCGGCAGATATGTCCAGCGTCGGCGGTGGCGGTGGCGCTACGAACGACGATTCTAATTTAATTCTCCACATGCAGATGTTCGCATAGGGGCACAACATGGCTACAGTTACCCGACAACTACTCGCACCGAGCGGTACCGAACTGACCGATGGGACCAGCATAGCTGTGTCGTTGAGCGATACGGACACCGATGCGGACTATGCCGAGATTCACGAAGGCCATGCCACCGCTGCGAACTATGACGAGGTCTGGCTCTGGTGCTCAAACGCAGGATCGGCGTCGCACACATTGTCGCTATACTTCGGAGGTCTGGACAAT
>NZER01000417.1 GCA_002690445.1 Candidatus Pacearchaeota archaeon | reverse complement strand
TGCTTTCTATATCGCTGCAACAGCTCCTCATCGGAATATTGTCCTTTCCATGGGGCATCCGCCTGGGCCTCTTCGATACTAGGAGCAATTTGTCCTCGCGCTCTCTTTGTCGGCTCTTTGAACTGTTGAGGCTTTACTGCTGTAGACAGATCTCCACCTGGCTCTTTTCTCTTTTTAGCTGCTGCCATTGCGTCGTGTGCTGCTTCGACCGCAGCTGCTTGATCCCAAACTTTCCGTTCAGCAGATAAGGGAACAGTTTCTTTTGTTTCAGTAGTCACCGGAGGTGTCGCGTCAGCCATTAGATTGCCCCTGCTCCCATCATAGATTCGATTTCTTTGAGCCTATCATGTAAATCTCCCAGAGCAGCTAAGGCTTGAGAATCAACAATTTCTCCTTCGGGAGGAGCTTCGCCAGGAGCACCACCTGATAAGCTTTCAAGAAAATCATAGCTCTCATTTGCTGGTAACATTTCAGACTTTGCCATATCGAGTTCGTCAGGAACCATAGGAGGTGGAGGTCCACCATTGGCCGTCATTTCAGGGGGCATCATTTCAGGGGGCATTGCCATATCCTCCGGCCCACCGACAAACGCTTTGTCTTGTCTTCGGGCATAATCGTCTGCAAACGGGGCTCTATTTACATCTTCAGGGCGATCTCTCATTACTGACATTGGGTCAGACCGTAATACAGTCGGACTAGCCTTGGCTAATGCTCCGCCAATCATCTCTTGAGGATTTGTAGTTCTGACTCCCGGAGCAGGAATCGCTGCGTCGTATGCCTCGCCTGCGCCAAGAGCACCAAGGGTGCCCCCAATCGCGCTACCAATGCCAACGCCGAGCGGAGTAGTTCCAACAGCAGTAGGGGTAGGATTTAATGCAGTCGAAGCTAGTCCACCTATAATACCACCAGCCTCGGCTCCAGCCCACCCACCACCAGCAACAGTCGCGCCTCGGGTTGCTGCATGTTGGACTCGCTCACTCTTAGACGTTCGCTTATCGTCTGGTCTTGCCATCTCGCTTCCGACATCATAAGCAACTTTTCCCGCTGCCGTTACTGCGCCACCGGCAGATTCTCCCCACTTACTTGTTGCCATCTCGGCCGCTTTTGCAATACCTCCGCTAACACCCTCGCTCTTAACAAGGTTAACAATTGCAGCTTCTCGTTCTTGCGCGTTTTTTGCTGTACCAATTTGATAAGCGGCAACACCCGCACCAATACCTTTTCGCGTATAGTCTAGATACTGGAGCTGGTCAGCCACGGATTTTCTTGATTCTTCGGCTATCTGGTCAGCCTCGGAGAAGTCTTTACCCGCTTGCTGCATTACTGTCGGAGGTCCAACGTCAGGCTTACCCAGATATGATTGAACAGCCGCTTGCCGATTCTCTCCTGCTCTCAAGTCAGAAACTCGTTTCTCTGTCTCACGACCAAGACTCATCCTTACGGTTGGGTCAACTCCCGCAGGGGGAGCGAGTTGTGTTTGTTCCCTAAATGTCTCGTAAGCAGAAGGAGGAGCCATCCCAGACAACTCATCATTACTCATTACTCGATCGCCAGAGTAGTAGTTGTAATCTTCAGGACCACTTTCTGCCGCTGCTTGTGCTGTATTAAACTCCTCGTAATATCTTCTTTTCTCAGCATCAGACATGGCATCCCATTCCTCTTGGGTGCCATTAAATTCTGAGTGTCTTTCGTTTGGAGTATATGTATTCTCTTCCGCATTAGCCGCATTAGCCGCCTCTGCCGCTGCTGCTTGGTCGGCTCGATATTCCGGAGTTGCCCAATAATCACCCGAAAGTTTTCCGGATGGCGAATAGCCAGGAGTCGTAGTTCGGCTTTTAACGCGGTCAGCATAGTAATCCTCAGCATCTTCCTCCTGCATAACTGTAACTAACGCAGCGGTGTCTGCTTCCAGATCTGCCTTCCAATAGTCGTGAGTAAGTTGTGTCTTGAGTCTTTCTAATGCAGCCGCAAGCTCCGCTTGGTATTGCTCTTCGGCTAATCCCATTTTGGCGTATTCGGCAATTAGTCGATCTCTTTCTTTCATAAGATCGGCTTCTACACTCAGATTAATCTCTCGGGCTTTTTGCTCCATCTCAGCATTACTCATGTTGGCTTGTTGCTGAAACTGTCCCTGCATTGTTGTGATTGCTTGATTTAGGTCTGCTTGTTTTGCCTGAAATCCTGCCTCTGCCTGAGCTGCCTGAAGTTGAAGCTTTCCAGCTTCACCAGCCAATTGAGCGCCAGCCAAGCCAGTTGCTTGAGTGGCTCCATATTCAGCTAACCCGACAGGTCCTCTTGATCCTGCTCGCTGTGCCTGAATAGCTCGAAGGGTAGCTTCATGCTGCCCCTGCATTCCGGCACCGATAGCACCAGCAGCCATGCCGCCCAAGGCACCCATTCCTGCGCCACCTATTTGGGCAGCAGTACCGAGCGTAGCAGCCTCCACATCTGCGGCACTCATCCTAGGAACGGTAGTACGACCCATCAACTCTGACTGAAGCTCTTCCGGGCTTTGGCCTCCTCCTACAGGAGGCCTACTCTGTGTTGGCGGCAGCTGATCTCGCTCACTTGCGCGTTCTGCCGATGCTGCTGGAGAAAGCAATTCCTCTGCTGGTCTTGGTGGCTTTCTTCGTTCATCATCAGGGATACCTGGGGTCCCGGAACCTGCATTAAACGGCGGCATTATACTCTCCTAGTCTGAACCTGTCGTTGAATCGCTATCAAGCTTTGCGTTGTTTTGCTTGTAGCCATCAGCCTTAAGCCCTAGCTCAAGTCCTATTTCGGTTATCGTGTATCCATCATCAGTCGAACCAGAGTTATCAGCATCGACAACCTCGAATTGAATCGCTTGGCACTTTTGCTTTGTTAGGTGACCTCTGAACTGGAGCTTCGCATCAGCCGCATCGCTTGTTGTAAATGTGTAAGAATTACCAGGAGAAGAAGTATCATAGTCATAGTAAACATTAACAGTGAGTGTATGTTTGTCCTTAGATTCTCCAAGAATATGGAAGCTATAGGCTCTTTGATATGACTGAATACCAGCAAGCTGAACCCAGGCAGTCTTTACCTTCGTGGGGATGTATGACGTATTATCTGCGAATGTCGAGGCTTCCTTGTAGACTCTTGGATTCTTATTCGTGATGTGGTGAAGAAGACTGATGTAAAGTTTATCGCCACTCCGTGCGAAAGAACCACCAGCACCGGCTCCGTAAGTATCCTGAAGAAGATCTACGGACCACTGCTTTAGCTCATAATGATAAGTTATGATCTTTGCCCCAGTTTCAGTTCCACTCGTCTGCGAAAGAAGAAACATGATAGTTTCTTGCTCTTGGTTAGAGGTTATATCCTTGACCATATAGGGAGTTCCGCCAGGAGGCGAAATGATATCCTCTATGGCAGAGCCTATATAGGTAAGAGTCATGTTTCGACCAAGGAGATAAATCTTAGACTTGATTCCTTTTTTTGAAACAAAGATAAGGCCATCATTAGTCAGTCTAACAGGAGAACCCTTTACCGCTCCTACCGTGGTAGGAATTCTCTTTGCTTCGTAGAAGCCACCAGCCCCAAGATTGTCTGGGCCTTCGCCACCAACAAGGAAAATAGATTTCTCGGTAAAGATAAAAAGATTACCGTCCATACTCCCAAGGGCAGTCGGAGGATCTGAAATATTGTCAGGTGTTTTGATCGAGAAAGCTTCAGAAAATGCTACCCCAAACCCGTCTTTAACGAGTTTTGAGAAATAGATTACATCGTCTTTTCCGATAACAAATAATCTATCTCTATGTGCAACAACGTATCTCGCAGAAGCAGGAGGGGGAGTATTCGCAAGCTCTCCTGAATCAGTATAAAGAAACTTACCAGTAGCGGCATAAGTATCAGCGAAATTATCATTCCAAGTAATATAGCCAACAGATCTATCAAGATTTATTGTCGCGATATGATTGAAGATAGAACCATTCCCTTGGGTCCTATAGATCGCAACCTTTAGTTCTTTTGGATCGAAATTAGGCAAGTCATTCTGGACTAGAGATAGATTGAAGTTTTGGTCAGTTGTGGCAGTTACTTTCACAGAACCAGAGGGTTCACTTTCGTGAAGATTACCCTGTGCGTCTGTCCACTCAAAAACAAGCTTGTAGTAATACACACCACCCGATTCTAAAAGACCGGCACCCCCGCCACCATAGGACACCTTAAACTCTGGTCGATCAATAAAACCAAGACTACGAAACTTGTTCCCATCGTATTGGAATAGCCCCTTATCTGCCACGTAAAGAATGTCATGCAAGACAGCAGTACTCGGAGCAGGAACGTCAACAAGCTCTTCGTTTACTCTCCTAAAATCAAAGAGTCTGACTATTGAGTTGAGAGACGTAGTGCCATCCGTGCCAGTCCCAAATCGCTCCAGATGCGAAGCAACTGGTACTGCAACTGCGGAACCCTTTAAGTTTGAGTCATCTCCACTATAGGTAGCAGTCTGAAGTCTATCGGTCTGATATTCGAGAGGCTTATACATAGATATCGGCAAGCGATCTCGAAGCCAGCTATAGTATTCCGTATTGGCACTAGTCCCTATCGCGGCAGACCTTTGCAGGTCCCATAATGCGATTGTATTTATGGGAGGATCTGGATACGTGAATCCTGATACTCCACCGGCATTATCATCGTGGACAGTGCCTATCGTAAAAGGACCTCTTCCAAATGCAAAAGTAAAATGTTGCTTATAATACAATAAGACTTCTGGCGTACCTGGAATCCCTGCAAAGACATCGGGAGTTATATACAAAGTTGAATTGCCAACCGCCCCATGAATCTGAGTAACGGCATTCTCTTCGTAAATTAGTGAAACATCCTGATTAGCATTTCCTGTTATTGAATTGATATCATCGAAAAAAGATCCACGGACAATATCGGTACTCCCAACAGCAAATGTTTCAGTGCTATCAAAATTGGCAGTAGTCGAAGCTTCCGTCGTGGCGACACTAATATTAAATGTTGTCCCATTTTGATATCCAAAAGCAACCTTGGCAGTATGGGTGCCAGTAATGCTTGGCCGATGAATCATCATGTGGCCCTTATTGGATGTTGTTCCTGTGACTGCTTTAGAAATCTTTTCTGTCAAAGATTGCCCAACTGAATCGTATTGATAATACTTAACAGTATAGGTTGAGCCCGTAAGATGAGTTACCAGCAGAAGAGTACGGTCTTCAGTGTCGGCACTGGAGCAGGCATCAAAACTAGCCTGACTGGTAGGATAGCCATCACCAGCAGCACCTATGATTAAAGGATAATTGGCAGTAGCAAGAATCTCGGTACCAGCGGCAGTTATGTTGTTGCCAGCATCTCTCGCAACAATGCTCGCGTCATAGGGATTAATAGCCCATACCTTTAAGGCACCCTCATCTTCGCCATAAATCTCAAACCTGTTCAGATTACCATCATTCCAAGTTGGCACCATCCGGCGACCATTGTTCCCAGAATAAGTAGCGCTGCCTAACTTAATATCACCAGCCAAGAGAGTATTAGTTTCCCTGTCAACAACAGATACTCGCTTATCGTAAGCAACATTTTGATCCGCAGAATTCCAGTGAACATCTACATAGGTAATACATGCCCATCTTCCATCGGTGCTAAATGCGACATTTGAATCTCGTTGCTGGTACTCAGATCCTTTTGACACTGGAATCGATGTGTACTCAATCCCGTCAGAATATCCTCTATTCCCCGAAGAAAAATCTCCGACCCATTTTCTAGCAGTGCTGGTCGAGAAAACAGTTGCCGTATTTGCTGTGCCTGCCCCGAGCCTATCTCCGGTGGAAACATTTCGAGCTACCAAGGTATTCTTGTACCCGACAATATCACTAGCCTCACTGTCTATGAGGGTATATCCTGTGCGCTTGTTTACTGCGCCGATCTTGTCGAATCTGCCATTCTCAAGAGTGACAAGGGAATCAATAGGAATGACCTTATGATCTACCTTTTGTTGGACACCTTTTACAAACTTGATGCTTGCCTTGTGTTTTCTTAATGGCATCTAAAAAACCCATACGGTGACAGTTACATTAGCGCTTGTATCTAGCTTCAAATAAATCGTGTTATCAGAACTTATATCTTCATTGATGCTTCCGGTGAAT
>NZER01000416.1 GCA_002690445.1 Candidatus Pacearchaeota archaeon | reverse complement strand
CCGATCTATATTAACGAGTTGACGATCAAGAACACAGGCAGCTGGAATTCAGGTGCCCCCACCACTCAACGGTTACTGTCTAAAGGGAGCTTTGAAGGGATGGTGCGGGTAAGGGATGCAACCGCACAGACGAACTACTCGTTTCCTGGAGAGTCAAAAGCGATTTTTCCTCGCGCGGTCGATTTCGACTTGCAGGGTTTTGTCGGAAAATTGAAGAACCCTGTAGGCGGGGGTAGCGTCACCGTAATTATCGACTCACCGTTTGGTCTTTGCGGCAGTCGCACGACCGGCGACTATTTACCAGGTCCCACAAATTGGGGAACGCTACAAGCGACGGGTGTAGGAATTAGCGCCGACCGGCCACTCTATATTTTGATCGACAGTGAGGTAATGAAGTCCGAAGAGGTGGATTTAATTGAAGGCGTAACCGAGCTTTACCTGTCTGAGTTTACCGGAAACGAAACACCAGCTGAGTTCATCACCGCCGACAACGTCGTCCAAAAGCCCGGTAGAATGAACGTCACCGTTACCAGCGGCAACCGTGGGATGCTCGATACCACTGAGGCAGGTCACGCGGTGGAATCATCCCAAGAAACCGAGCTTCCTATTGGCCACGTTATGGACATGACCATAGCGGTGAATTTCGCAGAAACGACCCTTCAGCGGTTTTCGAACGGGTGCCACATGATTGAATTGACCACCAGCCTCGCGCAGTGGGCAATCCAAGTCGGCGATGTTGTTACGCTTGATAATGACCAGTTTCTTGCCTACGGCTTCGACGGTTTGACTTCAGCGACCAAGTGGGAGGTGGTTGGGAAAGAGCTTTCTCTAAACGACTCCGACGCATATATCCGGTGGCGGCTCGCTTTTGCGACAAAGAAAAGCCCACCGAGCATTGTCGTGGATTGGGATTGGCTCCCGAAGTATCTCCATCCGATTGACTTCTACTCCAACAACTCTTTTTGGTGGGGGGGCGTAGGACCGCACGTCACCAACGGGTTAGATATTGAAACGGACTCGGGGCTAAACGTCACTTTGAACGCGGGTCTAGCTGCGGGAACCGGCATCCCCCACGAAGCAACAATCCCACTTAGTGCATCAAAAGACCATTACGTGTCATTCAATGCGCGAACGAATGGCGTCTATGTTGAGTCGGTCACGACCGGTGGGGATGACCCCGGTTTGTTATCAACGGCTGTGCCGCTTGCTAAAGTTGTCGCCGGTGGTTCGTCGGTGTCTTCAATTGACGACCGGCGAACTTTTGGGGTCATTAGCCCCACGGCTTTCAGCGCTGAAGAGCACGAAGCGGGTGCGAACCTGGTTTGGAACCCCAATTTTGAGAGTTGGACGAGGGGATCCGGTTACGAACCTGACCATTGGGAACTTGGAGGGGTTTCACCTACTTGGGCTACCGATTGGGTGAAGAGCGAAAGCCCCCACCGTGGGAAATATGCGGTGAAGTCTGTAACGGCTAGCACCAGTAAGCTGCTATATTCGTCGCATTTTCCGGTCGAGCCTGGTCGCAGTTATCAGGTCGGAATATCTGTGAAACCGTCTTCGGGTTCGATCACCGTTACTGCGAGGGTTGAAGGGCTTGATTCAGCGAAGGCGTACAGCGCTGCTTATAATATTGTCAGTGCTAGCAGTCTCTCGACCTCGGATTGGACAACTAAAACCATCACATACACAGCGGCTTCGGGCGAGCACTATGCGAGGGTTCGCCTCGGGCGAAGTGCCAACGCGGGAACGGTTCTGTTCGACACGCTTCGCTTCGTTCGTGCAATGCCGAGCTTTTTCGCGACGAATGAGACACAGACAATTGCGAAAGAAACGACGGGAGCGATTGCGTTCACTCAAGAAGTCTACGACCACGGATCAAACTATGACGCGGCAGCTGCGACCTTCACCGCTCCTTTCGATGGGGTCTACCAATTTTCCGCACAGGTCATTGAAGTAACGAACGACGACGCAGATTCCTATATTTCATTCTTTAAAAACGGTAGTCTCTTTTTGCGGAGCAGTTGGGGCAACGGACACCAGATCAATTCGGGTCCGATTGCTCTTGCCAGCGGCGACACAATAATCCCCAAGTTCTATAACGACTACAATGGCACCGCCACTATTACCGGAGCCGCCACGAAGTGCTGGTTTAGCGGAGCACAGATTCAGTAGGAGAAATTATGGCAACAAGGGAAAGAGGAACAGTATATTCGGCAACGCTGACAACCACCGATGAAACTTCTACTGTCACGATTATAAATTCGAGCGCGGGACGTCGTGGCTGTACCTTCTTTGTTCATTCAGCCTCGGTAGCTGGCACCGCGAAAGTCTACTACATTGAACCGGACGGAACCGAACGTGAGATGGATTCCCAACCCTACACCGCGAACACTTTACTCGTTATGGATTACGATTTCACCCTCCCACAAGCCGTTTTAAAACTGACAATGGCGTCTGGGAGTTCCACCGTCGTTAATGTCGAGGGGATTAACTACTAAGGATTAAGCTATGCCGATTACTGAAAGAGGCCAAAACGCCACCCAAATCATTAACAAGAACGTAAGCCCGACCGCACCTACGGACGGACAGGTTCTTGCTTTTAACTCGACAACTAATTTGTGGGAACCGACCACCGGGGGTGGTGCTTTAACCACCGAAGAAGTGGAAGACATCGTTGGTGCAATGGTAACGGGGAACACCGAAACCAATATTACCGTGACCTACGAAGACGGTGACGGGACTTTGGACTTTGTCTCGGATAATACCCAGCTGACGACCGAAGAGGTTCAAGACATTGTCGGCGCAATGGTGACGGGCAACACCGAGACTAATATTACCGTGACCTACGAAGACGGTGACGGGACTTTGGACTTTGTCGCTGTGAATACCACCGGGGGATGGACGGATGGGAGCAATGTCATTTACCCGACGACGCTCACCGATGCGTTAGGCTTGGGAACAAATAGTCCTGACACGGCTCTTGAAATAGCGAAAGAAGACGCCGACGCGGTGGCTACTATTTCTTGCTACCACGACACCGAAGCGACTGCGGCGAAGCTGGTGCTCCGAAAAGCTGACGGGTCGGAATCTTCACCAGCTTTGGTAGATGATGACGCGGTTTTGGGAAAGGTAACTTTCCACGGTCACGACGGTAATTCTTGGGAAGAAGGCGCGCGCATCGAAGCTCGGGTGCAAGGCACGGCAAGCGACCCTACCGATATGCCTACCGAACTTTCTTTCTGGACAAGCCCGAACGGTTCTTCGACATGCACCGAGCGGATGACCATTATCAACGATGGAAGCGTGATGCTCGGCACCACTTCCTCGACGACCCCGACCCACCTTCTTGAATTGAAGAAAAGCGACACTTCGGACAGCACGACAATTGCTGCGGCAGTCAGCGACGGGCTTGCTTTGAACATGGGTGGCGGCGTTGCCACCGATGAATTCGCACCAGCGGTTTCGTGGTTCACGATAGATGGAAACATAAACTCGGGTGAAAAAACTATCGCGGCAATCACCGCACAAGCTGTCGAAGACTTTGACGCGGGCGACGACTCCGGCTCGGATCTGGTTTTCTTCACTCACAAAATTGCTACTTCCTCCGGCTTGACTGAAAAGGTACGAATCACCGCCGGTGGCAAGTTTGGCGTAGGGACCGCCTCGCCAAAGGTTGCCGCTGACGTTCACCACGACCCAACGGGTTTAGCTGGCGACACCGGAGGTGGGGAAGTTGTTCTATTTGGTAGCGGGTCGCTCACCGCTGGTAAGATGTATTACCTTAATTCTTCGGGAGCCTGGACGCTCACGGATGCTAACGCAGTAGCCAGCGGAGCGAGCCAGCTGCTCGGCATCGCGTTGGGTTCGACACCGGGGACGCACGGCGTTCTAATTCGCGGTTTCTTCGACTGTGCCACCTACTTGACCGGGACTTTCGTTAAAGGTGGCGCGGTCTATGTCTCAGAAACGACGACCGGAAATATTGACGTAGCGGCTCCAACCGGAGGCAGCGACTTTGTTCGGATAGTCGGACACGGAACCGACCTCGCAAACGTCATCTATTTTAACCCGTCACAAAACTGGATTGAATTGTAGGGGGTTTGGATGACCGATTATGTGAAAGTAACCGGGGTTGCCGCAGCTGATATCGTCAAAGCCGACGGTGTTGCCAAAGCCGACATCGAAAAAATTGACGGGTTTACTGCACCGTCCGAGGCGGCAATCGATTGGACTGAAAGTCTATGGATGGACGACAACCTACAAGATGACCTTGGGGATTGGAGCGGTGGCTTAAGCGAAAAACGACAATTCGGTTCAGCAGATGGTCATATAAACGCGAATATGGATCAAACCTGTGTTCCATTTCTCGACGATAGCGGCGCAACCAAATACCTAAAATTTGTAATGACCCTTACGAATGGTGAAGGGAATGACGAACAGTTTCTCGAAGTAGACGAGGGGACACGGGTTCAAGTGAACTCGGGTGTGAATCCTGACCAAGCGGCCAAATCAGACACCGGGGTTGAAATAGACGGCGACGGGAATCTGGTAGATGGTCAGCATGTTATCAAAGTCGGCTACAAGCACGTTCCCGCTAAAGGGTCTACCTTATATCGCCGACACACCTGCGTGGTCGATGTAGCTAGCAATGTGATGCGAGCGCACATCCGATTCACGAACAATACCGGGAGCGGAATAGCTTATCCAACCGCCGAATTAACAGTTAGCTCCCCGCATAGGATTGACTGGAGCTTCACTTACGATCCGGACACCAATACCTGGACAAACACTGGGACGGCAACTGATACGGGTCTTTGGCATAGAGTGTCGGATGCGGATGTTGCGACGGGTCCCAATGGTGATGGTGATGGATGCGAGAAAACCAAATCGGATCAATACGTGGACGCGGATACTAACGAACACCGAATCTGGTATTTCAAAACCGGTTGAGAGGGGAATAGATGTTTGACAAAGACGACCACGATTCAATTCGCTTTGAACGCTCGGAGAAGCACCAGCATTATACGTGGAAGTATAAAGAATTTCACGCAATTGTTGACGGCAAGATGTGTGAAGGGATTGATCCTGCACCCGAACCAACGGACGCAGAGTTGGATCCAGGACCGGACGGTGGCCCTCCTTCACGGCTACCCCCCGTCGATGGAAATCGGGACCCGCTAATTTTCCACCACGCGGCTTTTGCTCTTGTGGGGAAGAAGGTGGTTTTTCCAGATGTTGACCCTTGGAATGACTCGTCGGACGACTACGCAAAAAAGATGGTCGACAGTGGAAATTGGGAGCAGATCGCACCCGAACCTGGAGATGACATTTTGCCGCTGTTAAGAGACCACGATATTTTAACGTGGGCGTTTTCCGAAGACGGGAACGGCGGGTGCAATGATAAGCCAGGGATGAACGGCGGAAACACTACCACTGGCTTTCTAATTGAAGGACGCGACGACTTTCCGACGCTCGCCTACGCTTGCTGCCGCTATATTCCGAGCGGTATTTTCCCTCTTTCCGAGGTTTTGCGAAACCAAGAGAAGTTCGGGACCGGTCTGAAAGCGCGCGTGATTTACATTCACCGCTTTATTGAACGTCTACCCGAGGTCGCCGACTCAGGACCGAAGGTGCGGCGTGTCACGCGGCGATGATGGACGCGGGGATGCGAGCCGATGCAAAGCGTTTGTGCTTGGCAGATGGCCCACACACGCGCGAGATCATCGAACACATGCAAGGGTGGCAGAAAAGAGAGCCGTGGTTCTATTCCAAGTGGATCTTTAATAAATATACCTACGCGCTTCTTTCAGCTGCGGTCCTATGCGCGGTGGGTTTTTCAATTACGGCATTTCCCGTCCATACGAACGTGCTCGCTTTCGTGGTCGGCTATTTCCTAAGTCAATTTATCTTCGGGTGGGGTCACATGACTACCCACGCGCTGTATTTGGAAACCCCTACCGAAAAGTGGGAACCCGGTGTTCTGGTCGCTTATTTGCACCACTATTCCCATCCAAAAGAGATTTATAAGAACTGGCTCGTTCACCGCTTAAACTTCGTGATGCAAGCCAAAGGTTGTCGCGTCGCTTATTTTGCCGTTTGGTTTTTACCGGTCCTATTTTTTGGCGTCAAATTGCTGCCGCTGTGGATCTGGTATCTGTTTTGGTTTTCGGCAATTGAACCCGTTCACGAATATTACCACGTTCCCAAAAATGAACGGCGAGCACACTTTTCTTTGCCGCTGTATTTGGGTCTTCGGTTGCTTGACGTTTCTGGGCTTTTGGATGAAGAAACCCACAAAGAGCACCACCGACATAATCGGGACCAACTTGGTACAGTTTCAAAATTCTACGACCTGTATTGCCCGTTTGCTGACACGCTTTTTGACTCATTTTGGAAAACGGCGATTCACTGCCGTGAGAAATTAGAAGCAAGAGGCGAAGAAGAACCAATACGGGCGGCACTTTTCGCGTTGGGGTCAATTATTGTTCCCACGACGTTTTTTGTCAGCTGCTTCGTGTTTAATTGGATGGTGGGTTAAGCGATGGAGATTTCCGAGATCCTAGCAACCGGGGGTGCTGGATCAGTGTCCTTCGCTGTAATTATTACCCTCCTCAGAATGCTCGAAAAGCGACATGAGAAAAGAGAAGCCGCACGCAACGGAGGAGATATCTACACGCGGATTGTCTTGCTTGAGAATAAGGTCGTCGGCCTAACAGATGAGGTCAACGACGTTATGACGAAGCTTCATACTTTTCACCGTGACCTGTGCGAGTGGCGTGAGGACATGCGACTGCACTTTGCTCGGGTAGAAGCGAAGGAGGAGGCAAGAAAAGAGATTCTACGGGAGGCAGCAAAAGAAATTGTACGGTAGGAGAAAAAAATGAAAAACGGAATACACACTTCAGAATTTTGGCTAACCTTGATCTCAATAGTTTGTGGAGGGGTCTTAAGTTCAGGTCTTATCACTAGCGAAGTGACCCTTCAGATATTGGGAACCGTGGGGAGTATTCTCGCGGGACTTGGCTATGTTGGTGCTAGAGCCTGGACTAAAGGAAAGCAGGAGCTCGGGCGATCAATTGTGGCAGCTGCGAGGATACAAGACGCAATCCAACCAGTGGGCACAGCTGTAAAAAAGTAGCGAGCATCGGTTTGGCAGTGGCTGACGACTTCAATTGGGACAATGGATTGGAGCAGCTGGCACTTGTTGGATCGGTGCAAACCCCACTTGGGGAAAATGGTTCTTTATTCGGTGAAGTTGAAGCCACTGTTCAAGATTGGCGAGCAAACGTAGGAGTTCGATTGACATGGTAAATTTATCCCTGGACCA
The DNA here is from genome assembly GCA_002690445.1 of Candidatus Pacearchaeota archaeon. The sequence continues at coordinate 2,412 of NZER01000416.1, read as the reverse complement.
ATTTCTAAATAAGTCAGAGCCAGCGGATAGAATTGTTTCCCTTTTGGTCGAATTATTCTCACTTACAAGTATTCAACCCGACGCTGAACTTCGGAGATGCGTTATTAGGGATGAGATTAAAACACTATTTACTGATCTAGGGATCAAGGAGCAGCAATGGGACCGGTTGTCCTAAAACAGCTTAAAGCGATGCGTTTAGAACTGCTCGGCGAAAACAAGCAAGCCGAGAACATCATTCAAAAGCTCGCGGAGCTATTTTCTGTACGCGGTGACGACGGGGTTGCTTTTTCAAAGCGGCTTGACCTTCGGCAAGACCTTAGGAGCCTATTGACGGACCTGGATTGCGGCGAGGATTTAAGTGCCTAACGACTGGATCGGACAATACTGGAGGGCTTCGGAATTCAACTGTCCTTGTTGTGGACTTGGAGGGGATTCAATGGACCCGGACTTGTTGAAAGTTTTAGACAAGTGCAGATCCCGAATCGGGGTGCCACTTACATGCAACAGTGGGTACCGTTGCCCCTCCTATAATTCATCCCCGTCCATTGGAAGCACCAGCGGCTCCTACCATCTGCATAACAAAGCCGCTGACATTACCTTCGCTCGGCGTGGGCTTAGAACGCCGGTCAACATTCTAAGACTTTTCGTGGAGCTGGAGAACATCGGACGCGAATACGGGGGACTTGGGATCGGAATTTACCCTTCATTCATCCACTGCGATACCCGCGAAGCAGCACCAGCCCGTTGGAGCACTTTCGTTTGGCCTCGGTTAACATAAGCGGCTCCCCAATAAGCGTCGCAACGGTCGATCGGGTCTTCGTCGCATCCATTTGCTAGCACCGTGAAAAAAAATATTAGCACCCCCACCATTGAAACGAACCTTTTCATTCTCAAAACCCCAATTTCTGTAGGTAGCCGATAGCGTCATCCGCACCGCGCGCAACATAGGTGTTCCACCCATACGACTTCAAGCGGTCGAGCCACGCGCGCTGCGTTTCAGAAACCCGACCACCCTTCTTTCGTTTCAATTCAATAGCGGTGCCGGCTCCATTGACTGGCGACGGGGTATAGATTTTGACATCGGGCACCCCTGATTTGACTCCAGCTGCTTTCAACCGTGCTCCCTGAATTGGTGAGACTTTGCGCTCATTCGGACAGTGGTTCCAAAGTACCCCAAGACGGTCCAAATAGTTTGCTAGTTTTCTCTGTTCAGTTGCCTCTAGCGGATTATCCCCGTAGTCCTTTTGGCTTAACTTGATCCGTGGTGGGGTTGATTGAACCTCGGCGGTTTCATGTTTGGCGTCATGCTTTTCGTGAAATCGCCGATACCGTCCAATTATTCTTTTGTCGCGTTCAGAAAAACCGTTTTCATCCACCATTGGAAACGCCCTCCAAGCAATCCAGAAACGCATCCACCCCGAGAAGCGAGCAGCTTAACCGTCCTGGGAACCCCTTAAGCCCTTCAGCAATTTGGGCGAAGTCTTCCAACCCCCTAGTGCCGAGAGATGAGTCCGTGGCCAGACCTTGAACCACCTGTTTTAGGTGTTCAGCTTTGCGGATAGCACTAGCGCAACTCAACCCCACAAGCGCCTCGGTCATTAATGAAGCACAAGCGGTTGCGACAGAACACGATTGCCCGGTGAATGATATGTCTGACAGAAAGGTCAGTTCCCACGCTCCGCAGTGCTGTGAAGTAGCTAGCTTGACAAAAATTGTCACCTCGTCGCCGCACAGAGAGTTGCACTTGGTTTGAGACAATGAAGCGTCTTCAATTTTGCGGAAATTTTGCGGTCGCCGACTGTGTTCGATTAACGGGTTTGAATATAAATTCATCGTTTCTCCACCTCTTCAATGTCGCACAAGCCCCACATCGCGCACCCCCGTTCTTCTTCGCTCTGCGGCAGAAATAGTTCGTATTGTTTTCCTCCATGCGAGGTTTTTGCCCACTGAATTACCTTATCGATTGGCCAAAAATTTTGACCATCCTTTCGCTTTGCACGAAAAAACGTGGGATATTCCTTTTCCGACATCATTTCAGGGGTCCACTTTTCGTCTTTTTCGCGTCGGGCTTGTGCAACTTCTCCCATGTCTTGTTCAAGTTGTCGGATCTGATCAATCCGCTCGGGGTAATTCGCTGCAAGGGCTTTCAGGTCGCGCTTTGACGCAAAGATGCAGGGGTTACAGCCCACCCGTCTAGCTGGCAAGTCGTCGCGAAGGTACAGCGGGTTCGGCGGGATATTAGCGCGGGTATGAAGCTCGATCACATCGGCGACCACGGCAGTGATCAGCGGTCGCCAGGTCGAGCAAATAATAGGACCGCTTTTTTTTCCAAACGACTGTCCTTCTTCCCACTCTAACAACGCTGACCGCGATTGCGACTCAGCTGCGCGAATACCCACGGTATTTATTGGT
>NZER01000415.1 GCA_002690445.1 Candidatus Pacearchaeota archaeon | reverse complement strand
CAGAAGGCGCGCAAAAAGCTACTCGCTTTGACCATACGAAATATAGAATCAAATCCGAAGACCCTCTTCCGATACTTAGGAAGTTTGACAAGCTACTGTATGACAAACAATATAAAATTATAGGACATAATCTTTTGGGTTTTGACATTTATATTCATAACACCTTCAGAAAAGCCTATGGACTTAAGAGCGACTTTTCATATTTAAGTAGGTTGATTGACACTAACTCTTTAGCAAAAGCGTCCAAAGAAGACATTAAGTTTAACAAGAAGGACTCTTTTTTAAGCTGGCAATTTAGGTTGGACAGGCATATAAGAAAAGGACTAAAAACAAACATGGGGGCCATGCTTAGAGAGCTTGACGTAGACTTTGACAAAGACAAGCTCCATGATTCAATGTATGACATTCAAATGAACCTAGAAATCTTCCGTAAGCTTCTTTGGAAGGTTGACATTTGATTTTCTTTGTGGTACTATTATTTTTATGAGCTTTACCGAAGACTTCTCAGCTTACGAAAACTGCGTTCCGCCTGGAGTCAGGTTACCAAAGATCGAAATCGAGGCTAGGCACTATGATCGCCTAGAGCTAGATCGTAAGACTTCAAACTATGACTTTCTAAGAGCGCTATGCCTAGACGGGGTTAAAGAAAAAAAGATCGACAAAAAGAAAAACTCAAAAGCATATTACGCAAGAGTCCGAACGGAGCTTAAGATTCTAAAAGAGCTTGGGTTTATTGATTACATACTTTTAAATTGGGACATTTTACACTTTTGCCAAGAAAGCGATATTCCAACTGGCCCAGGCAGGGGAAGTGCTGCGGGATCACTTGTTTTGTTCTTGATTGGAGTAACGCAGGTCGACCCGATTAAATACGATCTCTTTTTTGAAAGATTCGTCAGTAAATCCCGAGCAAAGAAAATAGAAAAAGATGGAGTTACGTTCCTTGACGGCTCTTTGTTAGCGGATGTTGATAATGACATTGCCTACGAAAGGCGCACGGAAGTCATTGAGTATATAAAAAGAAAACACCCAGATCGAACCTGTAAAATTTTAACGCTTAATACTCTTAGCGGAAAACTCTGCATAAAAGAATGCGGAAAAATTGTGGGCATTTATTCCGAGCAAGAAGTTAATGAAGTTAGCGACACAATACCCAAAAAATACGGCAAGGTTTTGCCGCTCACGCAGGCTCGCAGAGAAAGCGAACAATTTAGAGAGTGGGTAGACGATAATGAGGAAGTTTTTGACGTAGCGAGAAAACTAGAAGGCTTAAACAAAAACACGGGTGTGCACCCATCTGGAATTGCAATTTCACATTATAAACTAGACGAGATTTGTCCGCTACAGCAAACCAATGACGGAGAATTGGTTAGTGGATATGATATGAACTGGATTGCCGAACTCATGGTTAAGTTTGACATTTTGGGGCTTAGAACCTTAAGCGTTATTTATGACGTTTGCAAGCAACTTGATTTTGATATGGACACCGTCAGCCTAGAAGACAAAAATATATATAAAAATTTAAGAGAAGATTTTAGACACTCACAGGGATTGTTTCAAATTGAAGCGTTTACTAACTTTAATGTTTGCAAAAAGGTCGGGCCCAAAAACCTAGAGCAACTCAGCGCCGTGGTCGCCATTGCAAGACCTGGAGCTTTAGAATTTACAGATCGATATGTTGAGTACGCCAAGAGCGGCGAGTCACAAAGTGTTAATGAATTTTTTAATGACATCTTGGAATATACTGGCGGCATTCCCTTATACCAAGAGCAGTTGATGCAAATGGCAGTAAAGGTTGGGTTCACCCTTGACGAAGCGGAACAGTTGAGAAGAATTATTGGCAAAAAGAAAGTAAGCGAAATGCCAAAGTGGAAAAATAAAATCGAGAAAAAAATTAAAGACAATAATTTAAGCGAAGAAATTGGCGACGTTTTATGGAGGGTGGCAGAAGATAGCGCGAATTATTCTTTCAATAAGTCACACTCTATAGCCTATGCGACCCTTGCGGCGTGGACTACGTATTTAAAGTTTAATTATCCTAGAGAGTTCTTCTTAAGCTTGCTTAAGATGACTAAATTTGAGCCAGCTCCCCATGAAGAAATCTCAAAAATTACGACGGAGCTTCCTTTTTTTGGCATCGAGTTATTGCCGCCAGATTTAGGCAGGTCAGATATGGATTTTAAAATAGAAGACGGGAATATTAGATACGGCTTAAACAGCATAAAGGGCGTGAGCCAAAAAACTCTACAAGCTTTAAAAGATTTTAGGGAATCAGATAAACCTACGAAGTATGATATTTTTATTAGCGCAAAGCAAGCTGGAATAAACATTGGTGTTTTATCCGCATTAATACAAGCTGGGGCCTTGAACGCGTATAAAGTCAAACGCGCAAGGCTCGCCTTAGAGGCCCAATCTTTCAATCTTCTTACCGATAGGGAGAAGCGAAACTTCATACAGTTGGCTGAGAGATTTAATTATGATGTTTTAAAAACCATTGACTCTGCGACAAAAGGCCAGCTACTTGCCGATGACAATAGGAGGTTAATGTCAGACAGTAGATTTGAAACATTTAAAAAGAAGTATAGTAAATATAAAGAAATTTGGGAAAAGAATAGAATATATGAAGATTTTGCAAATTGGTTTTTCGAAAAAAAACTTTTAGGGTACTCTTACAGTGTCAAGCTAAAGAGTGTTTTTTCTGACGACAAACCTCTTATGAATAGCTATGAAGTTGAGGCCGCAGAAAATAATGAAAGAGTATACATGGTTGGAGTAGTAGAGGACTGCTTCAAAAGGCAAAGCAGAAACGGCAATAGATATGCAAAACTCGATATTTCAGATGAGCTTGGATTTGTTAATGGAATACTATTAGACACCGCTAGACAAAAAAAACTTACGGAATACCTAGAAGAAAATGATAATAAATTACCCAAAAAAGAAAACGTGGTATATATTGAGGGCCGCAAAGGCGACGGAACCATTTTTTTAGACAAGATTAGTATATATGATGACAAAATCTATATGAAATTAAGTGACTTGAAATAGTGTAAAATTAAATGATGGATCAAAACCAAATCAACTTTACGCCAAGGGCGCAAAAGATCGTGAAAGATGCCAAGGCAGAGGCTTTTAACCTTAATAAAAGCACTGCTGATTTGGAGCACCTTTTTCTTGCATTTTTAAACACAGAAAATTCAGTCATTAATGATATTTTTGAAGAATTGGAAATTGAAAAAGAACAACTAAAAGAAATAACTATAGATTGCCTCAAAAAAGGAAGAACAAAACTAAAATCTTGTGACAATATCAAATATACAAGAAGCATCAAAAAAGCCTTAACGGACGCGAGGAAGCTTGCTATAAAACTAAAGCACTCCTATGTCAGTTGCGAGCATTTGTTCTACAGCTTCTTAAAGACCAAAGATTGCCCAGCTATAGAGTTTTTTGAAATGTTGGAAATTGATCTTGATGAAATTTTAAATAGGCTCGATAAGTTTTTCGATATTGAAGACCTTCGCCAGGAAGAAACTAGACAATCAATTAAACAGGAAAAAATTCCCGCACTAGCATCTTTTGCGGTTAACTGCAATCTCATAGCCCTAGAAAAAGGCTATGACCCGATGATTGGCCGAGAGCAAGAGATTGAAGAAATGTCTGAAATCCTCTGCAGGAGAAACAAAAATAACCCAATCCTACTTGGGGAAGCTGGAGTTGGAAAAACTGCTCTAGTAGAGGCCCTAGCGCAAAGAATAGTCAAAAGAGAAGCTCCAGAGTTTCTATTAAGCAAGCAGATTTTTGCTTTAGACTTGGGCGCATTAATTGCTGGTACAAAATACAGGGGTCAGTTCGAAGAGAGGCTTAAAAAAGTTATTGAAGAATTGTCAACTCACGAAGATTTTATTGTTTTTATCGACGAGATTCACACTCTAATTGGCGCTGGCGGAGCAGAAGGCACAATGGACGCCGCCAACATGCTCAAGCCTCTTCTTGCTCGCGGAAAAATACGGTGTATCGGGGCGACTACAACCTCGGAATACAGAAAAACGATTGCGAAAGACGGGGGATTAGACCGCAGGTTTCAAAGACTCTACATAGAGGAACCAACAAAAGAACATGCCGTTAAAATTCTTGAGGGCCTCACACCCAAGTATCAAGAGTTTCACAATGTTGATTATTCTCAGGTTTGCTGTAAAATGATTGTTGATTTGTCAAGAAGATATATAACTGATCGCCACTTGCCAGACAAAGCAATTGATATACTTGATCAGGTTGGGTCAAAATGCAAAACAAAAAACTACAAGAGGCCCCCAGAAGCCAAAAGCCTTGAGAGGCTAATAGAGAAGTGCAAAGACGAAAAAAAACTAAAGGAATTGCAAGAAAAATATGAAGAAATTATGCTTGGGTGGGCAACGCGCATCGGAAACAACCCACCAAAAGTAACAGAGGACGATATTTACGAAGTAGTTTCACAAAAAGCTAAAATACCCCTTTCAGAACTTAAACAAGATGAGACAGAAATATTTTTAAATTTAGAAAAAAATCTCAATGAGCTTGTCATCGGCCAGCCAGAAGCGGTCAAAAAAGTTTCCCTTTCGATATTAAGATCTAAATCTGGAGTTAGAGACCGAAACAAACCCATCGCAAGCTTTTTGTTTTTGGGCACAACTGGAGTTGGAAAAACTTTTGCTGCAAAAATGTTGGCGAAATCTGTTTTTGGTGGAGAAGATAAAATTATCCGCATAGACATGAGCGAGTTTTCAGAAAAAGCATCGATAAGCAGGTTAATTGGTGCGTCACCAGGCTATGTTGGCTTTGAGGACGGAGGGTATCTCACAGAATCTATTAGAAAAAAACCATATTCTGTTGTTTTATTTGACGAAGTAGAAAAAGCACATTCAGATGTTTGTCAAATACTATTGCAGATCATGGACGAAGGTGAACTAAAAGATTCAAATGGCAGGATCGCTAATTTTAAAAATTCTATAATTCTGCTTACTGGAAACGTCGGTCATAGCACCTTTAATTCCCAAAAGACAATGGGGTTTGGCGGCGGCGAACACGAGCCCTCCTTTAGGGAAAGCAGAAAAAATGTACTTTCTGAGGCAAAAAAAATATTCAAGCCAGAATTTGTTAACAGGTTGGACGAGATTATTATATTTCGCCCATTAAGCAAGCAAAATAACATGGAAATTGCTCGCTTGGAATTAAAAAACCTAGCAGATAGGCTTAAAGAGCAGAACATTTTCATGAAATGCACACCAAAAGTGTTAGAATTTTTAGTTAATAAAGGAACTAGCTCCAAAAATGGAGCCAGATTTCTTAAGAGAACCATCCAAAAAAACATCGAAGATGAAATATCCCTAATGATAATCGGCCAAAAAGTTAAAAGCGGCGAAACTATTAAAATTTTTAAAAAAGGGGAGAAATTACTTCTTGCTCCAGCAAAATAGTGTAAATCATACTATGAATCTATTAAAAGGCAAAAAGACTTATCTAACTGCTGGTGCGGCAATTATATTCGCTATCGTACTCTTCTTCTTGGGCCAGCTCGGCGGCGTGTTAACCACAATGTTTATTTTTGGAGTTGCAATTGCAGCTTTTCTCAGAGAAGGAATTAAGACAGAAGTGTCCAAGCTCGTGCCAGACAAAGCAGAAGAAAAAGAGTAAACTGAAAAAATTTTCCAAAAGGAATTTGACTTTCAGTGGACTATAGATAACAATTATTCTTGACTTAGATAGCGCTTTGTAGTATTATTTACGAAGCGTTATTTTATATGCCTAATCAAGACCTCCTAGATAGAACTTATATGAAAATGGCTCAATGCTGGGCCACTCTTTCAAAAGCGAAGAGGAAACAAGTGGGATGCTTGATTGTTAAAGACGGTACGATCATAAGTGACGGATACAACGGAACGCCTTCTGGATTTGACAACACCTGTGAATGGGAAGAAGATACAGGAACCTATCCCAGAGACACGCTAAAAGACCTTAGAGAACGCCGCCTAGTAACGAGGCCAGAAGTTTTGCACGCAGAAAGCAATGCTATTTCTAAATTAGCGAAATCTACCCAAGGCTCTGGCGGAGCAACTCTTTACGCAACCTGTTCCCCATGTATGGAATGCTCCAAATTAATCATTCAATGCGGAATAACAAGGGTGGTTTATGGAGAAAAATACAGAAACGACGACGGCTTAAAACTATTGAAAAAAGCAAACATTAACATAGAATTCATTAATGAAGGAGCCTAAAACAGTATTTTTGGAATGCCAGCTTTGCAAGTTTTTAACGGAAATGGAATCTTCGACTATTCACCAAAAAATAACGGCTAAAAACACTTATGGAGGGGAGGTTGTGATAACGACAGACGAAACTCCAGAGCTTGTTTCTTGTGAACAATGCACGGCAGTCCTATGGCCTAAAGAATACGCCCCGAAACCGCCTAAGATTTTTAACGAAAAACCGAAAAAACCTCGCAAAAAACGCTTGACAACCAAGAAGAAAAAGCGTATAATACCCACTTCAAAAGACGAAAATGAACACATCAAGAAAAAGCAATCGAATCGTAAGAGCCCTCGCGGCTAACGGTGGTCGAATCTTCGGATTGACCACGACAAGGGAAGACCTAAACGCACGTTAT
>NZER01000414.1 GCA_002690445.1 Candidatus Pacearchaeota archaeon | reverse complement strand
TAAACGCCCATGTTTACGTACCTATTATAACACAAAACCCTATGTTTGCGCAACATCCGCTTCAACATCCACTATTTCTGCTGGTTCAAGCATGTTACCATTATTATGTCCCATTGATTCGTGTAAGGCTGTAAATCTCGAAGGTGTCATGTTGACAGAATCCGCTAACTGCATTATCTGGCGGTCTACTTCCGCTGGTGTTAATACTCCATTAGCTTCCCCCGTTAACGATAAGGTTACGTTCTTGTTACTGTTAATGTTCTTTACTGTCTCGTCACCATAGAACCTAGCCATTATCTGTGCATAAGCCGGATCAGTTGTCTCTATAACCTTGTTAGCTATCGTATGTAATAGCTCAGGTCGTCTCGACCATAAGTAACGATCACCAAAATGATTGATTATCCGTACACCTAACTCACTCGACTTCATGCGTTTCACCTGCGCAGCTCCCGTCTCTGCCATTACCGCTATCCGAGTGTTCGCCTCATACGGAAATAATGATAGGTATACCAAAATTAAACGTTCCTTCTCCTTTAACTCTACCCATGTCATACCTAATATACTCTCAAGTTCAGTATAAGTATCGTTTATCAACTGTTCACTCACACCCTCGTCAATATTCTCTATCGCACGTTCCTGTTCACTCTCGCGGTCCATTGATAATGACTTCCCATGCAAATAGTGCTCCAAACAGTTGTCTATCAATAAACTTATACTCATACTCTCTTTCTCAGAGATCATACTCAGTGAACTGTAATGGTCTTCACGCATAGTGAAACTGAATCTGCGACGTTTACCACCTAAACCATCCGTTCCAGCTTTAGCTGTCTTCGCCATAACACATCAACTCCCTTGTATCCGCCTTATTATTACTACACCTAACGCTACTAACCCTATAACTACCATCAATAAACTAAAAACTTCCATCTCATTCCCTCCTGTTAGGGTGATGATGCTGATGATGTTTTTTATTTTCCCTACCTAACCCTTAAGAGTAGGCTAAAGTCTTCTTAAAACGCATTACAGGCACGTTAAACTTGAATATAAAACGTCAGCAGTATACCATATCAACAGCACTTCTACAATATTCCACTAGAGAAGGGGTCTGATATTGTATTATGTTGTTTGTCTTTAATGGGGGTTGATGAACTCCTAATGTTTTTCTATATGTTCTTTCTATATAATAATAATAATCTATTACTTTTCTATTTTACTATTTCCTCTCCCCCTTCTTTCTATTCTATTAGGTATTCCATTTTATATTTATGATTAAAGATTCTAAACCAATTACATTCTGGGCATTACCAGAAACTATCAAATTACTCGACATTGGAACTAACATTACGGGATTATCTAGAAGTAAACTCATACAATTACTAATAGATTCCCAATTAGAATCATATATTTCCTTAAAAGAGAGAGATTCCCTCTTAATAGAAGCAAAAACTATTAAACTACGTTCTAAACTCTCTCACTCAGTTAATATGCCAACTACTAATACACGTTTTGGCATAAAACTAAAATAAAACAGTAAACAGTATCAACATCATCATTAACTTAGGGAAGGGAGAAATCTCTTCCCTTTTTTTTATGCATATAACTAAAGGAGTAAATAATGACAAAGCTAAGTATCATAGAAAAACTAGTAACAATAATAACTATTATCGTATTCTCGATAGTAGGGATAACCGTAATGGCTATCACCAATAGCTTTTACGGATAATCATCAATTTAATAATGGAGTATGGTCTAAAAAACTGTACTCCATTTTTATTTAAGGACAATAAATATAACTAAATCTAAATATTAAGTATAAATAATAAATAACTAATAATCTAAATATCTAAATATATAAATACAATCTAATAATGTAAATAATCTATACATATCATTAATTATCATCTACATCATCATCTACTACTTATCACTATCACTTAAGAGAGTGTTCCCACTCTCTTTTTTTATGCCGTAGGCATTCCTTCGGTTTGATATTACTTTACCAAAGTAATGTTAGGAAGGAGCCTTTGGAAACGTCTGTTTCAACCCGCACTTTGAGTTATGACACTTGATCTCTTTATGTTGGTTAGGAAAAGACTCTAGACTAGTAAAATATACTCAATTAAAATCAGGTGTAGTTATAAGAGGAGACATTGTGTCTAAATGCAAGTTACGGATCATAAGTCCTTCAAATGTTTCATGTACGAGTCCATCTTTGGTGGCAATCATGGAACAGGGAGGGATAACGTATCGGAATGAGGCTTTTAGTGGATGTATCCATCACAAGTCTGATGATGGGACGTTTTGGAAGGCATTTGGACTTCCGCATACGTCAGGTGAGCTAGTTATCAAGTATCTTGGCTCATCTGATGTTGATGATGAGGAACTTTAGTAATTAATTACTTAGGGAGGCATGGCTTAGGCTGTGTCTCCCTTTTTTTATTTGACGGCTTAATAACATGGTGTTGTTAAGCGTTACTAATGTAGTTTATAGGAGATATACAATATGAGTACAATGAAACGTTTGGCTTTTGTATCAGGTGAAACTGATACAGAAACTAGAAACCGCTATACAACTAACAATATTATCGACCTTCTACGAGAAGGTATGGATGCTTATAGGAAGTGTCCTACTGATAATTGTGTTAAAAGCGTTAGCGAAGCCAATCTTATTAAAATCTTTGCCCAATTGGATGGCAAAGGCTTTAATGAAGTTGTTAAGGCAGTAGTTTACTGTCTTGATAATAGACAGGAGTTTAAATTGAAGAGTGAAGAGACTTTGCAGAGTCTCTTTGATAAAGCTGCGGTTTAATCGAACCGTAGTGTAATTTAGGGGAGTGGCTTAGGCTACTCCCCTTTTTTTATTGATAGCTGTTGACAAACGGGTCAATAGCATCATTAACCATAGTTATAGGAGACAAATATGAGTATTAACAAAGCGAATCAGGAACCAACTCATGTTCCTGATGATTATAGGTCCAAAACCTTTACTGAGACTGAGCTTGCTCAGTTGAAGGGAAATGGTAGAGGTTCTAAGCCAGAGTTTAGCGCATCTGAGTATGATGAGTTGCGTTCACCTAGTTTTCGTAGATCTGCATCTAGATCTGCGGTAAACAGGTTGAAAGCGGTTGAGTTGCATCACTACAACTGTAAAAGTTGTGCTCAACCGACTTCTGAACCTGTTGATTCGGCTGCTTGTAAGGTGCAGAGATGCCAAGAGTGTAATCTTGGTATTACTGTCACCAAACCTGAGTCTAAGCGTGTCTTGAAACCTAAGACACGGAAACCAATCACAAAAAAGGAGGATCTTGAATTTTAGTAGCAAATTGGGGAGATGGGGAAACTCATCTCCCCTTTTTTTGTTAATACAAATAATATTTGGAGGTAAAGTATGGGAAATGTGTTGTTTCGTATCTTAATTAGCACGTTTGTGCTTATGGGATACGTTCTTTATATCAGCACCATTGCTGGTTGCTGATTACACTTGTTTTTATCTAAAGGAGACATTTATGTTTGAAATATACGGCTACTTTGATGGTGCTTGCAAAGGCAACCATCAGAATACAGCCTTTTTACGGTCAATGCGAGTAGGTATATGCCTACAAGCCATAGATGAAACGCAAGTGGTCATCAAGGATAGGAGAATATCCAAGTTGATCACGACGGGTTCAGGATCGGCAAACCCCACCAATAACAGGGCAGAATTACATGCCTTGATCAATTTACTTGATGTATTACGAAGTAATAAGAGTAAATTGAAGGGTGTTGCTGTCAAGATTCACGGAGATTCTGAATACGTGGTTCTCGGCTATAACGAGAGTCGGAAACGTAAGAAGAATCAAGATCTGTGGTTGGTATTGGACAATTTGATTGGAGTATTGTCCAAGAATGGAGCCAAGTTAAGTTTTAAGCGTATTCCACGTGAACTTAACTTTGTGGCAGACGAACTAAGTTCACGATCTTCTGATGTTGATGAAGTTATAGATCAATGTTAAATAATTAGGGGAGCAGTAGTGCGTGGCTGATTGCGTACTGTTGCTCCCCTTTTTTTTATGCCATGAGGAGACACTCATGTCAAGTTTCAGTATATCACACTTTCTGTTTAGACACAATGTGTGTCTCTTCAGGTGAACCACTTCAACTAAGCAGAGGTGTGTTTATACTGGATAGTTAAAGGAGAATATTATGAAAGAGGAAACAAAACCAACCCTACAAGCAAGGTCTGTTCTTCAGAGTAATCTGAAGGTGGAATGCCGAGTAATCGGGATATCCACAGAAGACTTTGATGACTTTGGCAATAGGATTTATACTGACCAGATGCCGTTCGCAGGATGGTATCTTGGACAGCCTATGCCTGAGCATTCTTGTGAGTGGCCTCGTAAAGGGGAGATTGTTGTGAAACGTTACAGTTATGTTAGGCATGAGGTTCTCTTTACTGTCGGTAAGACAGATAGGAGTGTCTATGACTACAAAACCGTACTCGTACCAGTTAGTACTGAGTATGGTAAAGCTTTGGCGAGACAGCAAGCTCTCCCTTTCGACTATCTTTGGAATGCTGAACCTGAAGAGCGTGAAGTTGGCACTGAAGTGAAGTATTACAAGATGCGTGAGAGTTGGTATGAAAGTGACAACCCTCTCCAAATTCTGACTACCCTAGTAGATGATCGGGGTGACCCGACGTATGCTAGGGACGGGTTTTACGAGGAGTTTACCGTTAACCCCAAGGCTGATCGTGATGTTGAAGTTTCTAACATTGACGATTCAGTCAATGTACAGGGTTTGGATGGCAGGGAAGCCACATATCTTTTGGAGTCTGATGATGTAATTGTCAACTCCAATAGCATATTGGTAAGACGTCAGGATCATGCTGACAATCAGCCACTAAGAGGATTCTTGCAGAACTTTCGCTTTGTAAAGTCGAATGTCTTTTCTGGTAGTCATATGACTCCAGATAGGCTGGAGGATGCACGTTTGGTAGCAGAAATGCTGGCAGTTGTGAATCCCAGTAATATATCTGAAATAAATCGAGCATTCGTGTTCGGTTCTAAGAAGGATAGTATAACTGGACTTAAGTGGGATTGGAATAAAGAAGTCGCCCGAATCCGATATACACGGAAGCGTACCAGAAGGCTGGATAAGTGTAGTGAAACATATACTGCACTTGTGAAGCTATCTTCTGGCTTGTCGGAGATTGCTCAGATAACTGTAGCTAGTTTGACGAGTAAATCGAAACACTTGCAAGAGTTGGTAGCGAAGTCTGACATCAACAGTAATCCTTTTGAAACCGAAAGGTTTGGGGTAGCTGATGGTGTAGATGGTAACGCACTTCCTGTTAATGACAGAGATCGTACCGTGATAAAAAGCGGTCTTATCTATGCCAGTAATACGGAAGAGTGTGAGTCTGGTCGTCCCGCTACTGATTGGTATCTTTTACCAAGCAATGATGTGTCAGAATATCAATTCTCCGAAGGGGAATGGGATAGGTTGGCAGGTCATGGGTTGGTTGATGATCTGATCAGGGAAATGTCGGATAAGAAACTTGGTAAACTGGATAAGATCGTTTATTGTTTGATGAATGATCGTGTACGGAGGGCAACACTCCAAGTCGCTCAAGGTAATTTGGGTGGTAGAGGATTCCGTAATGTGGTTGATCAGGTAAAACAAGCCAATTGGAAGACTATGTTTGCGCCTAGCTTAAGGTTAGGTGAGAAAACAAAAGCTCTGATTGAGAAGGGCGAGTTTACTCTTGATGAGGTTGAGGCTGTTTATGAGAGTCTTAGTCTCAGCCAACAAATCTCTTGCATGTGGCGAATGTATTATCAATTCGTCAATGGTGTACCTGTTAAGGTAGACCGTAGCAAGAAGAAATCCTAACATAAAAAAGGGGGGATCGGATGAATGAGTCCGGTTCCCCCTTTTTTTATTACACATTAACCCATTTTATAGGAGTTGATAATGAGTATGGTATATTTCAGGAAAAAAATATAACAAGTACATATTAACAGAAAGGAAAAGAGGGGTCAAGTTTTTTTCCCTAGGTCTTGACCCTTCTTTTAAAGGAGAGAATAATGATACTCGATTTTAGAGAGAAACATGTTGTCTAAGTTGTTCTGACTTTGACAATACTATTTTAGTATAGGTATTTCTTCTTTGTCAAGATATTCCCCCCTCATTTTGTTTTGTATTCTATATATGTGAGTGTGCCATCCCTTTATGCCAGAAATATTGAAACTTTATTTCTTTTAGAACGCAAGCTACCACTCACTTAACACAACTGAATAATTAACTTTATTATTTGCAATCCCTATAGTCTGTGCTATAATTGTAGTGCCTAAACAACTTATTGTTCTGACTCTTCCTCTGTTTAGGTGCGTTAAAAGATATTGTGATTCTTAATACATCATCATCATCATAAGTATATGTATTATCTACTCTTACATACCTTATGTGCTAGGTGTGTGTTAAGAATTATGATCATGTGTTCAATATATTGTCGTGATATAAAAGAAACAACTCGAACCAAGGCATAAAGGTGAACGCATTTCAAGGTAACGTAAGCCTAAAAACGGGTAATACATCTCCGCTAAGGATAGCTCTATATTTTGTGGCTGATGAACTTAGTTCACGTTTACATGAAATAGTCTTGATTAAGAGGTGTGTTAGGAAACAAATGCGAGGGGGATCTAAGGACGCTTAGGTTAAGAAATAAATCCTCTCGCATCTTTTACTCATCTTGATAAATAGGTGTGTGTTAAGTGTTGTGAACAAAGGGAGGCATAGATGAAAACTAGAAAGCAAATCTTATCTGAATTGGATGAACTCAAAGAGGAACTGGATGAACTGGAGCATCTAGAATGGACAGATGTTGTTACTGGGTTGGCACGAACCAGACTTTATCAGGATATCAGGGATAAAGAGATCTGGATCAAAGCTTATGAATCCATTATTTATAATGTTCCTAGAGTTAAGGATAAGCGAAAGAGTCCTAACTTAAACAAGGAAATGGAGAAGGTATGAGTGATAAGGATAAGGTAGATTTACAGGTGGATATGGTATTGAGCTTTGTTCCACCTAAACTATTACAAGCCTTGCCTGTATGGAAACATGGTAAGGATGACATTGCGAGGTGTACATGGTATTACAGATGTCCGTGTAAAATGTCAAGTTGTTCTATACACCAATCGCAAATGTCCATGCATCTTCGGGACTTCCATGGCTTGACTAAATCTAAGGTCAAGAAACTATTTGAGCGTAGTCGTAACTATTACTATGCTCATAAATATGATGAGAATTATGAGACACAAGTGGATCAGAAACATAAGGAGATAGCATGAGCAAGGCATTACTTTACAATGTCTCTGTTTTAATAGAAGAGACCAAAGAACTAAGCGATAGGCTGAAGGCTCTTGAGTCCAAGCAACTCAACACAGAGAGATGGCTGGACTCTATGAGTACTACAGTTGAGGCTGTTGAAGAGCAATTTCGGGATATCCTAGATGGTTTAAGTGGTAAGGAAGTTTCATATAATGTAACAAACTTAGCCTTTATGGAGGATGAGGATGATGATGAATCTGTAACTGTATCAGGTCTAGGTGCTTTAGAACGTAAAGTAAAAACAACCCCGACTGACATAGAGTCCATACCTTACAGAACTTACAAAACAGCAGTAGATAAGGAGGTTGATGATGTATAAAGACACTCAGGTAGCAGAAATGCTACAAGAGAAGGACGATAAGATTTCTAAATTAGAGAGAGAAATCGTTAGTCTTAACACTTATATTGGACAGCTTGAAAATGAGCTGAACAATCACAAGGCACTGCAGGGATACATTAAAGACCAACCCGTAATAGAGACATGTCGTGGACAGGTATGGAAAAGGAATGAAGATGGTGTAGTAGAAGCAAAACTTTCCGTAATAGAGACATGTCGTGGAGAGGTGTGGGATAGAACTGAAGAGGCTAAGAAATGGGAATGAGTTGGCTATGTCTCCTTTAACTATGCCAAGATGGTGGTTCGGGTATAGGTATGAATATGACGTACTTATACTCGTACCATTCATCATTCCATAGGGAAAGGTGACCATTGTATACGTTAGAGAAACCCTGTTTCCCTAACCAACCGAATACTGCATACATGCGACCCTTTTTCCAGAGTCGATTGTTAGGATAGTTATTCCATACTTCGACTAGGCTGGCTCGTAAGACTTGCGGTAGTCTAAACCTCTCGCCCTTGAACTTAAGTTGCTTGGGTGGAGGTGTGTTATAAAATTCTTGAATTTGGATTTGTACACGCAGGTCCAAAAAGTTCAGCATGCTCTTAGCCAATTCAGGTACGAACGTGTAATCCTTGTTGGCTATAGCTTTAAATTCGGGAGGTCTTCCTCTCATCACTAATGCACCACAGTTAAATAGGTGTGTTAAAACAATTATAATACAAGGAGGCATTCAATGCTAAAAATTATGGGTGGTGGTATACGTCATGTACAACCTGATGACATATATGCCACTGCAACACCAGCACCAACATCAACACACTTCCCGTTTGCTCATGGGATGTTGTTGAAAGAGACTGAGCGGCTGATCAAGGATATGGATTATGAGATCCTTGAATCAGCACATGCTTTAGGTAAAGAGGATCTTACCTATTTCGGTATGTATAGGCTGAAGTCTCATGTAAAAGATACGGAAACATGGGACCCCTTAGTTGGTATCCGCAATAGCCATGATAAAACTATGGCTGCTGGATTAACTTGCGGGGAACATGTAACTGTCTGTTCCAATCTTATGTTTTCGGGTGCGTTTACATTTACTCGCAAGCATACCCGTCATGGGTTTACTGAAACACTTGACGGGATGGCAGAGACTTTCACTAAGCTCCCTGCTATTGATAAATATATCAGTGAACGGATTGATACCTTCAAGACCATAACGGTAGAGGATGACCGTGACGTTTCTAAATTTATTTTAGAATGCGCTGGTCGCAACCTCATTGCACCCAATACAACAGTGGGCGTATGGAATGAATGGTTAGATCCAACACATGACGACTTCAAGGATCGTACCTTATGGTCGTTAGTTAATTCTTTCACCACTGTTCATGGTGATAAAAACTATAGTCCGTTCCGTATTGCCAGAGATACGCTCAAGTTAAATGAATTCATTACAGAGACTTGGGCAGAAGAACTGGTCGAACTGGATAGTCCTCTATTGAAATCAGAAGATCGTGAGGACTACACGGAATAGACTTCAAGGCGTGTACAGGGTAGGAATGTCAGCGAAAAAGTGTAGACACTGGTTGGCAGGATCAGTATAGACGCTAAGGGGTGGATTGATGAGTGAAACGTCACGCCTAGGTGCGGCAACATTGCATAGCTCATCTATGAATCTCCAAGTTAATACCTACCCTTAACACGATTTTAAGTTGAGGTGTGTGATAAGTCAAGTAATAAAGAGGAGACACTTATGGAAAATCAATTACTGTCACCCGGACAGTATACAGTACCAGTAAAACAAAGTCATCTTGATGAAGGCAAAGGCAACAGCACACAGTTGTGTGTTATAGCCTTAGCCATTAAAGATCAGGAGTTCTTTAACAGGACTCCTGAATATAAAGATTACATCTCGGTCATGCCTTCGATAGTTCAGATGACATTGAACGGAAGGCGTGGTCATTCATATATCGAGGAACGGTACATGATGATGATGACAGGCTTATGTCAGGATTTCATTAGAACCTTTGATGATTACCATAGAGGCATATCTTATATAGACCTGCCTGATCCATGCACATTGAAGCTGTTTGTGCTTGGTGATGAGTTCTGTTATGTAGCAGAACAAACCAAATACAATATCGTTCACGATTACGAAGAGGATGATTGGGGTATCAATGAGAGAAAGATAGTCATGGCTATGATGACTAAAGATAAAGCTGATAACGCCTACCAGATCAAAGAGATATCTGATTCACTAGGCGTATCAGATGTCACGTCAGACTTACTACTAATACAGGAGAATGTATGAGCAAGAAGTATACAGCAAGAATTGAAGTTGTTCTTGATAAAGAGTTCGACTTCAATGCAAAGGATTTAACAGAAGCCTATCGTGAGGCTGGAAAGATTGTTGGGTCCACACAATGGAAAAACTTCTTCCTAAGTTTCAACTTAAAAAACGTTACTGTGACGAGAGTCAATGAGGAAGAAGGTGTGTTAAAAGAAAAGTAATAAGTAGAAAGTGGTATATGAGGAGACACTTATGACAACAACACGGGAAGCTAGCGAGCATGTTCTGTTGCATGTTCTACAGTATAAACAACAAGATATACAAAGCCTATTAAGTAGGGTTCAATCATCTATGAATACAGGTGATCCTATTTATAAAGGTGAGTTGTCTAATTTGGTGTATTGGGATGTAGAAGGTATGTCTGGTGTGTATCGTGTAATAACGAATGGCTCCAGTTACCCTACATGTACGTGTCCTGATTGGCAATACAGATTTAGGACATCAACAATTAAAGAAGAAGTATTTCCTACCCCTTGCAAGCATGGGTTGAGAGTACTCTTGCGAAGTTATGGAGAGATATATGTTAGCAAAAGCGCATCCGAGAACGGAAGCTCCCTTCACACTTGAGTTGATGGGGACAATCTTGAGTGAGTATGTGGATTACAGTCAGGAATGTATGTATATATTTTTGCTGGATAGTGCTGATCTTATCATTGATCAGCACGAACTCTATCGTGGCACTCACAACAATATGAACGTGAGTGCTAGGGATGTTTGTCGATTTGCTGTCTGTCAAGGAGCAGATCAGGTAGTACTTGTACACAATCATCCTGATGGTGGCGTAAGTCCTTCACCTTACGATATATATGTGACGGCTTTATTGAGCATAGCACTAGATGTGGTGGATATAAAGCTGAAAGAACACTATATCATAGGTGATATCAATATTAATAAAGAAGAAGGGTGTCGTGGTATTAAGGATAAATATCCTGATCATATTCAAGATGCCTTGAAAGATATTGGACTGTCAATTGACATGTCCACATTATGTGAAACATCTCTAGGAGGTTTGATTAATGAGTGAAGATAGAATTAACTTTACATTATTTGAGTTGGCAGATGAAATCAGCTCGATCTTACAGGACGACACACTCGAAGATGAGGTGCGTTGGGAGAAGATTGAACAATTGCCAATGGACATTAATGATAAAGTTAGCAACTGCATTAAATGGATAAAGAATCTTGAGTCAGCTCAACAAGCTGCGCGAGAACATAAGCGATACTTTGACGATAAGATACGTGCTACTCAAAAGGAGATTGATTGGATGAGAGATGGTATCGCTCATGTAATGAATAGACTTGGGATGCAAAAGGCAGGTGATGTTTTCTACAAGTGTTCATTTAGGAAAGCATCTAAGCCACAAGTACGTATTCTGGATGAGGCATCTGTACCTAAGATGTTTCGTATGGATGAAGTAATAAGATTTAATAAGCAGCTGATACTTGATATGGCAAACAATAATAAAGGAGGTCAGAAAGTTACTGAATCAGATGCACCACCCGGGGTTCAGTTTGTGTTTACTGAATCACTATATATTAATAGTACTAAACGTAAAGAAGGAGACAATGATGTCAGACCTGAATAAGGTTATTCTTACTGGTCGGTTAACTAGAGATCCTGAACTCAAGACACTTAATAGTGGTGTTGGGTTAGCGGAATTCTCATTAGCCGTTAATAGAACTTATACCTCTAATGATGAGAAGGTCGAAGAGGTTAACTTTATAGATTGCACAGCATGGGGTAAGACAGGTGACTTTATCTGTAACTACTTTATGAAAGGTAAGCCTATGATAGCAGAAGGACGGCTCAAGCATGATACTTGGGAGAACGAAGAGGGTCAGAAACGATCCAAGTTATCAGTTGTAGTCGAGCGTGCTAACTTTGTGCCTACTGATGCTACTCGTAACGGTAACGGAGGAGGTGTAGATACCGATTTTGAGGCTCCGTTTTAATCATCATCAACATCAGCAAGGTTGTTAACTCAGCAACCTTGCTGAACTTTTAAGGAGATATACATGACGAATAAAGAACTAGCTGATACTTATGGCTTACAGGCTGGTGAAAAGGCTGGACATTTTTGGGAGATGAAACGTGGCAGTAAATCCATATGGATTGTCACTAATCCCGGATGTAAATTGATTCAAGCTAAGGAAGGAATTGTATTCCACTCTATGCAATGGGTCAATAGTGGCGAGAAGGTAGGGCCTTATAACTATTGCTGGACAGTTATGGTTAAGGCATCACGTGTAGGAGAGGAAGATCGTGCAACCTATACTACAGGTGAGGTCAATGAT
>NZER01000413.1 GCA_002690445.1 Candidatus Pacearchaeota archaeon | reverse complement strand
TCCTTTATCTTATTAGATGCTTTTACTTGGTAAGCGGTGAAACCGGGCAGGGACACAGGGGAATCTTTTTGTTAAGTCTCTATTGCGCTTTACATAATGCTACACCCCTCACAGCCATGGTGAAGAGCTGCCTGGCACAACACTTCCCTGGCTGAATTAGTCCGGATTACGAAGGTTAAAAAGGTCGAGATTGTATACTACTAATAGTTTAACTCAATTCTGACAAAATGCCAGTTTTTCTGCAAGGGTTATGTAAACCAGCATATATTTTCACATATGTTATAATAGGGGGGACACTCTCAATTAGTCCTCAAGGCGGGTCATTTGGATAATCATAATCTTTGTAACGTACTAGGCATTCAGTTATTTAGGAGAGAGGGGATGGGAGGTACAATTAGTGATAGCTACCGCTGTCTTAGCTGTGATGGGATTATCACAATAGAGTGGGATATATGGGGCAACACTTGTTGGGTTTGTACTTGCTGTGGATTAACTGACTATTCATATATTTATGTGGACTAACTAGAGATTTAGATGAACGGATGGGAGATGGATAATAGTTTGTGGGGTTCCTTTTCCATAGTGGAATACGGGGGTCGGTTTGTGCTAATGGGCGAATCATATTGGGAACCGGTTCCTTTAATAGCATTTTCATCTTTTGATGTGTTTGATGGAGTTCTTGAGTCCTTAAAGCGAGCAAGGTCGGAATATATGGACAAGCATTATCCATTACCGAAGGGGTTAGAATAATACCTCTTAACAAGAAAGAGCAAGCGTTCTATGGTGAAGACCTGTGGGAGTCAAAAGTGGGAGCGGGTCTTATCCTTAAATAAGGGGACGATACAAGGGATTAAGAAGAAATGACCGACACACAAACAAAACTAAGGCGTGTAAACCAGAAAGAGTTTGCTTTTAAGTTAATGGGGATGACCCCGCCTGCTTTAGGTGCACAGGGGATAGCCCCAACCCAACGGGGGAAGGCAGAGGCAGTTGGCGTTAGTGAGCGAACATTTATACGATGGGAGAGGGAATACGAGGACGTTAAGAGCGCAGAGAGAGAATTTAAGGAAGAGGTATTTGACCCCAAAGCGTACTTAGAAGCTAATAATAGGGAAATAACCGAGGGGCTTTTGAAATCCTGCAAAAATGGTAATGTCCTTGCGATAAAATTAGTTAAGCAGTTATTGGGCGAGTTGGTGGAAAAATCTGAAACTAAGGTGGAGTTAAAGATAAGTGCAGACGAAAGAACTAGACGCAATCTCGAAGCTGACCGCCAGCTCAGAGAAGGCGGATATAGAATGGAGGAAGTGCCAGAAGAGCCTTCTGTATTATCTGAGTAACTATGTTTCGATTCAGGATGCGGTCTCGCAACGAATAATTAAATGGCGGGTACATCCCCACCTGCTAGAACTTGTTAACCTTGTTCAAGGGTGGTCTGACCAAGCTTTGCCTCGTAAGCCTCTATATATTCTAATCGTTAAGTCTAGGCAGGTTTATACAACTACGACATTAGCCGGTATTGCTAGTTGGTTAAGCAGTTTCTTTGAAAGCACCAGGGTGCTGGAATTGTCTAAGAAAGAAGACGATGCCAGTGATTTTTTGGGTAAGTCAAAGTTTATCAATGAGATGCTCCCTGATTTTTTAAGATTAAAATTAGACCCGGACCAAGCCAGTCTATTGGGTTTTCCGGCCACACACAGCAGAATACGGGCACATCCCTCCACAGAACACGCAGGCAGGTCAACGGATGCTACGCTGGTTGTAACTGACGAGTGGGAGTTTTTCCCCCATGATTACGCTGAAGGCAACTTTGCTGCGGTGAAACCAACTATTGATAAGGGTGGTATTTTTATCGGGGCGACAACCGTAGATAAAACTAAGATGGATTCTTTTCCCAAGAAAATATGGCGAGAGGCAAAGAATGGCGAAAATAATTTCCACAGATTAGGATGGTGGTATTTTGTTGTGCCGGAGCGAACTGAGGAGACTTGGGAGGAGGATACCAAGGGTCTGGCTGATTGGCAAAAGGAAGGTGAGTATCCTAGAAATGAGGATGAGGCTTTCTCATCCCCAAAATCTACTTGCTTTTTTAACAGAGATGCCATTGCCGAGATGATAAAGGAATGTTATGAGCCAATAGAAGTACGGCACGGAGGGTTGGTCAAAATATATAGGAATTCGGTGGCTGGGAGAAGGTATGTGTTCGCTGTGGATGCGTCTACCGGGCAATATGACCCTAGTGCCAGTATCGTTGCGGATTGGCAGACGAATGAAGATGTTGCTACTGTATATGGCAGAATACCCACCGACCAATTAGCCCGGCTCTTATTTGAACTATACGAGGAGTACAATAACGCCTTTATTGCCGTTGAGAGGAATGCTGCGGGAGTTTTGCTAATTGAAAAACTCCTTGATATGGGTGTGGATAATTGGTATTATTGTGATAATGGGAAGCAGAAGCCTGGATGGTGGACATCTGGTACTAAAAGCGGAGGCGGGACGAGGTTAATGATGCTGGGGGAGCTTGGTGATGATATATCTGAAAGGCAGAAGCGGATACCGATGCGGGGCGCATTGGATGAGTTTCTATCCTTTAGCTGGGTAGACGGGAAGCCACAGGCAATAAGGGGCGCACACGATGATTGGGTTATGGCAGAAGCTATACTGGGACAAGTAAGAAAAATGATGCCTGCTGGAAATATCAAGGTAGCCAGTTTTAAGTATCGTGGGTAGGTATGGTATACTATTGATAAAGGGGAGGACTGGATGGTTAGAAGTATCAAGGAAATCCGTGAACTCAGAGAGTACTATGAAAATGATGTTTACGGAAAGGTTCGTTTGGAGCAAAAAAAGGACTTAGAATATATTAACGATACCTTTTCTGTTCCAGAAATAAAAGTTCCTCATAAACCGATACGGTCTGGGCTGGGCAATGAGATTGTTAACTCCTCTGCCGAAGCGATTGTGACTTCTAACCCCCAAGCGTTTCCCACAATTCTGAAAGGAAGCAGGGACGCTGATAATAGATTTAGTGAACTCTTTAATGGCTGGTTTCAGCAAATAAAAAGACAAAATCCTAATCCCCTTAAGGAATTTGTAAAAAACGAGCTGGGACGTGGCGAAGCGTTTATTAAGATACTCCATAATGAGGCGTGGGTTAATGGGGATAAGAGCGGTATGCCTGTTTTGTTTTTAGTCCCGGAGCCAATGATTGTTTATGCAAGCCCTCAAGAGATGGACTATGGTATCCCTGAGGAGGTGATTGTTTGGTATGACAGATTACCACAAGAAGTCATCTCTCGTTATCCTAAGTGGACAAACCCTGCAAAGTTGGGGGTTAAAAGACCATTCAATAGATTGGTTAAGTGGATGGAATACTGGAGTGGGGGAAAAAGGTATTTTGAGGCTGATGGGGAGCAGGTGCTTTGGGAGGACAACCCTTATGGATTTACCCCTTTCGTAAGGCAGTATTCAGGGTTCGGGAGACAATCTCCGTCTGGCGACCTTTCAAGTTTAATAGTTAGCGATATAAGGTTTTCGAGGGATTTGATAAAAGATGAATGTATCCAGCGTAGTAATATCGCTTCTATTCTGATGCTTACAGCCTATCCTGTGAAGACTGCTTTTGTACATGGTGAGATAGATGCAACGAAATTTGTTGAAGCCCAAGATTTTGGACCGTATGCTTATAATGTTATCCAAAATTGGGATATAACTAAAGACCTAATAGAGAATACGCAACTCGAACAACCATCTAACGAAACCTACCAGCATCATGCCAATACGATGTCGCAGATACTAAGACGGCATCCTTTTATGCTGTCGGGTTTTGCCAAGGGTGGAAGTGGGCGACAGCAGGATTTAACCAGTAGCGAGGCGATGTTACGATATGTCACTGTTATTGAGAACTCAGCTAACGCTTGGGCGATTGCGATGGAGAAGGCATGGGAGATTTGCAAGGCAATTCCGACACTCGTGCCCAAGGGGATGCAAAAAGCTGATTTAGATGCTACTTTTAGGTGCGATGTCAGGCTGAAAGCAGACGACCCGATTGAAGATGATAGGTTGGCTACAATGGGTAGCCGCTATCTGGCTCAAGACGAAATAGACCCAATGACTAACCTGACTCAATATAAGGGGTATACACAAGATAAGGCCAGACAGATTTTAATTGATGTTTTGAAGTGGAAGGTATTGCTACATAGCCCTGATATTGCTGAGCTGATAGGGTTAAGGGCTGCGGAGAAATCAGGTATGGCGGAAGATTTACGGCTGATTCAAGAACGCAGACAGCAATTAGAGCGTGGCGGGATTCAAAAACCTCTAACTCAAACAGGATTGGAACGCATTATGGGTGAGACGGAAACTTTACAAGGTCAGGAGGCAGGTGTTGTTGCGGGTAGGGGACAACGGCGACCCCCTGTAGCGTTTAATAGGAGCAGATGATGGCTAAAGATAATTTGTATGATAGTGCTTTGTCGGGGATTGAGGATATATTAGAGTCAGTATCTAATGAGATTGCTAAAGAGTTCACAGGGAAATCACCCTTTGACAAAGAGGAGATATCCCAAGATGAGACGGATTACTACTTACAGCAGGGATTGGGTGGTGCTGAAATAGAAGAATTGAGAAGGAGGGGAGTATAATGGCGGATATAGTTGGGGCTACTATGGCTACGAAGCGAAGATGGGAGTCCCGTAGAAAAGATAAATACCCACCCGAATTTTGGGATTGGTCCAAGCAACAATATGGCGACTACTCTCTGTTGGATATGAACTGGATTAAAAATTTGGATGAAATTTCTTTGTTCTGGGAAACTCATATTAAACCTCCTGCGCCATTTGATATTGACCTTCCTGTAAAGGAACGCCAAACTCGTATCACTGACCCCTTAGCGTTAGAGAAGGGATTATTGGCTACTGCTCCAGAAGGTTATGAGTATAAATGGGTAGTTAATCCTGAAAGTGCGTTTGATCCCTCTTTGCCTCAAGGCAAGTGGACATTGGAGGAAGTAGAAGAACCTCCTGTTACTGATAAGTATGAGGTTATGTATGGGGATACGGTTCTGCGTAGAATAAGCGATGGGGCTTTTGTAGACCCTGTTTCAGAGGAAGTGTTGTCAGATGAGGAATTCGAGTATAGAAAAAACGAATATTATAAATCCTTGAGGAGTGACGATATCACTCCTTTTCAGCAAGCTCAACTAGGCATTCAGGAAAGGCAATTAGCCTTACAGGAAAGAGAAGAGGATATATTTACCAGGCGGGCACGAGAGGAGCAGGAGTTTGAACAACAGGCTACTGAATTTGAGTTATGGCGTGAGCAACAATTAGCTAAATTCACCAGTCCTAGAGATTGGATTACCCGATGGCAGACGCAGAATATGCCCAACCCTTGGGAGAATATGGCTCCTACGGCTCTTCAGATACAGGCAGAAGGAGCGGGCAGACAGCAATCAATTCAGGATATAACTGACCGCATCTTGGAACTTGAGACTTCCTTAATGACTAATTTTGGCGTAAGCCCCAAGCAAGTGTCGAATCTTGCTACTATGGAATCGCCATCTGCGCAAATATCAGCAACTTATGGGCAGATTCCAATCCCACTAGGTATGTCACCAACCGAGATTGTTAGCCGGGTTCCAACTGATGTTCGAGCTCAAGAGTTTGAAGCGTCATTAAAAGAGATAAGTGACCTTGAAAAAATTAGACAGAGTTTGAAAAAAGGTATGCAATTTACAGGGAAACAAGACATTCCCAAGGCAGAAACTCCCCCTGCCCCAGAGTGGCTATCACAATTTGCCCGTGGCCAGGTTTCAGGAAGACCCATTACTCCAGAGAAGATTGTAACTCCTAGTGCGCAACACTTGGCTAGAACCCCCTACTCAGTTAGAGAAGGCTTGGCGGGGTATGCTGACTTCGTAGGTGCCGAGCCTATGGTTGATATACTAGAACGAACAAGTAGTATGGTGCCCCAGATGGCACCCCTAACTACCAAAAGATGGATGCCATTTCTCCAAAGGGGTTAATGATGCCAGTCAGTTGGTTACCAAAACGCAGAGTGCTTGAAGAAGAAATAGCCGAGGAGATAGCTAAAGAAGCGGCTTTAAGGGAACAGAGATTGCAAGCTCCCCCAGAGCCGATTGTAGAACGTACGGTAGAGAGGGAAGCTCCTCCACCGCCAGAACCTATCCTTTTCGAAGAACCAGAGAGGATACAAGAGTTTGAGCCAGCTAGGCAGTGGTTGCCTAGTGCTAGACTAGCTCCATCCGATGTAACTGCCCCTCAAGCGCCGCCACCTGCCGTAGAACCCATAGAATCTCCTACTGCGGGGTGGGAGAAGCCGAAGGAATGGGCTGAAGGTGTTATGGGAACTGTTGGGGAAGGAATGTCAGAAGTTCCAATTCTTCCTGATGTATTAAAGTTTGTTGCTCCTGTCTTTGAATGGATACACGAGAAGTTAGAAAAGCCGTTCGCTGCGATTGTAACATCCCTTTGGTCTCCTAGTTTGCCCTATAAGGCAGGGGAAAGTTGGCTTGAGCATGAAAAAAGAGAATATGATGCGTGGAAAGCTCCCACTTATGTGAAAGGGATAGCAGAATTCGTCATGCCTCTTTGGTGGCTTCCTTGGTTTGGGTGGGCAAAGCTAGGGGCTAGGTCATTGATAGGCGCAGGCAAAACAGCGAAGATGGCATCTATTCTCCCTAAATTGCCTGAGCAAGCATTACTCCCTACTTATGACCAGTTAGCTGCTTTTATCCCTAATAATTTAACTAAACGTGCTGCTTTAAGGATGGAGAATGTTCCTGTGTTTGGTAAGATGATGCAAGCGATTGGGGGTAGGGGTGTTTTCACTCGCCAAAATCCTATTACTGTGGCACAAAAATCAAAAAACTATGCTTACTTTCTAGGCATACAGCGGGATATGGGTGAGAATATAGTGCGTATCCAAATGAATGACTTACCGCTTAAACGTATTGTTTCGCAGGGGAGTAAGCAGGTTTTTAAGACCGAGGACGATTTATTTAAGTTGTTAGATATTGAGAAAGTTGCAGGGCAAAATCTCAATGCTAAGGTTGGGGTTGTGAAGTTGAAACCCCAATATACAAAGGAATTAAAGGGTAGCACTTTTATTGATGATGTGTGGCAGAACCCTAACGCATATACTTGGACTGATAAAGCTGCGTTTGAATATGTGAAGCAAGCGCATGAAACAGTTGGATGGTTTATGCAATGGGCAGAAGCTAACGGAGTGAAAATAGCCTCTCCGAAAAAGGGGTTAAAGATAGTGGGAGACATGATACAGGAACATATCCCTCGTATGGCTAAGGGAGCTACTTCCCCAGAGGGATTATTTGCTCCGTTCAAAAGAACTAACCCCTTTATGGAAATGGTGCATGATTTAATGGTTGAGGGTGTTGAATCTGGTGTGAAGTATGGCGGAACATTAGCAGAACGTGTTGAGTTGATGACTCGTGCTATAGCTCGTAGTGTTGCAAGTAAGCATTTTGATGATGCCGTGAAGCCTTTGGGGAAAACGTTACTAGAGAGGCTAGAGATGGTGGCCCCGGAAGCAGTGGCGAAACTTTCCTCTCAAGCGGATAAGGTTGCCGTGTTGGGGCGAGCTTTATTAGCTATGCAAAAGAATAAACTGGTTAATCCGACTACCTTGTCTACCCTTGAGGAGTATTTCCCCCGATTGGCTCGTAGTATTTCGGGTGCTACGAGAGTTACTCCACAGGATATTGCTGGGCAGATTACTAAAATGTCCAAGACCTCTCAGCTTATTCTTGGGAAGAACCTCAGACCCTTAGTTGAGGAACTTTTAGCGTTGCCTCGTAGGACTACTTTCTACGATACGATACGAACAGTAAAAAAGTTTACTAAAAATGAACAAATAGCGATAAGATTAGCAGAGAGGATATATAAGCAGAATATAAAAGCAAGTATTAAGGAATATCGTATAGTAGTGGATGATGTTGTTAAAACCCTTAATACTCAAAAAGAGTTATTAAAACCTGTGGGGAGAGAGGTGGCAAGGTTAAAGAGAAACCTTCGTATCCCCAAAGAGGAATTGTTTGAGGCGAAGTTCCGTGCCCATCCAGCTTTTAATAAACGCATTTTCCCCGCTGAGGTAATAAGGGTTCTTGAACCCTTCTTAACTGAACGGGGTAACGCCTGGGTGCGAAATATGGCTCAAGTGTCGGGGCTTAGTAGAATGATGGTGGCAACTCTTGACCTTTCGGCACCTTGGATACAGGGGTTGATGGTGTTTGGTAGGAACCCAGTGGCATGGGCGAGAAGCACATTAAAGATGTATAGTATTGCCCATCAACCGCATAAACTTTATTTAGAATTAGCCAAAAGAAAAGCCTCTCGTCTCGAAAGAGTGTTGCATGGGGGGTCAACCGCAACAATTGATTACTTTGAAGCCATGCCTTTGCTTAGACGAATAGCTGGGCAGCGAGGAGCGCCGATAGTGGCTCAGACTTATGGGCGGGCTGAAGCTGCCTTCTTGGGGTTTGGGGAGATAGCAAGAGATGAACTTTGGAAAGCAGGAACTTTTATGCTAAGTAAAAAAGGTATTGTGGCGGGTAGTAAGGAATTTAAGGAGCTTGCTAGCACGTTGGATAAGATGACTGGCGTAGTCTCACCAACGGCGTTAGGGATAGGTTTGAGCCAGCAACAAGTGGAATCAGCTTGGTTATTCTTTTCTCCTCGATATACAAGGGCTGGACTTATGTTTATGGGCGACATGATACGGGGCGGGCTTACGGGTGCAGAGGCTCGGAAGGCTCTGGTTGGTGTCCTTTTGGGGGGCACTACAATGTATATGGGTATAACTTCGGCGCTAGAGCAACAGCCAAACCTTGACCCTCGTTCCTCAAGGTTTATGACTATAAAGATAGGTGATACTCACGTAGGAGTTGGGGGGATATACTATGCGGCGATGAGGATGTTGGCGAATGTTACCACTACTATGGCAGAGGAGCCTGGACAACTATCCCCGCTCAATTTCTCCCGTGTGGACAATCCTTTCTACAAATTTATTTATGGTAGGACTGCTCCTCTTACAGGGTTGACCTTTGGGTTAGCGATAGAACAGAAGAATTATTTTGGGGAACCGTTCGAGTCTCCTGCCGATTATGCAGCCTTTATGGCGGATAAGGTGTTACCAATCGCTCTCCAAACCGTTATGCCTTGGGAAAGAAAGCCTTGGCAGGATGGTGCTTTTAGTCCTGAAAGGTTTGCAGCCGAATTCGGCGGTTTGAGGGCATTCCCTGAAAGTGCTTGGGAAGCTCGTGATATGTATAGGGACAATCTTGCTCGTGAGATAAAAGGTAAGGCATGGCAGGAGCTTACAAGAGTGGAACAAAGAGAGATTGAAGCTGATAATCCTATTCTTGATAGGTTTGATGATGAAATAATTAAGTTTAATATCCAGCGGGGCAAGCCCCAAGATATTTTATTTAATAGGTGGCAAGATGAAATAGATACAAATAAGGATGAGCGGGATGATAGAATTAACTTGGCAGCTTCTGCGGCAGAGCAAGACGGTGACTACTATCGGTTCCGCTTGCGTGTTCAGGATATAGAGAGTGATTATGGGGCAGTTTTAGACCATATTGGCAAAAATAAGGAATACGCATCTGTTATGGAAGCATTGGAAGAACCGAAAACAATCGAACAATTGTCGGAGATGCAATATCTTGATGCTGCTTATAATGTTTGGTCAACTTATCGGTATAGCCAAAAGGAGACTCCTTGGGGTAGAATGTATAATGAGTTTGGTGAACCCGAATGGACTAATGTGGAGAAATTCAGGGATTGGTTCAGGGATAAGTTTGGGGTAGAGGCGCTTAATTATGCTGAGCGAGAAAGAACATTGGCTGGGCGGGATTTACCAAAAGCATATCTTGAGCTTAGGAAAGCGAGGGAAGTTCTCAGGGAATACTGGCAAGTTAGGGATGAGTTAATTAAAATAAGGGGCGAGCCTCAAACAGAGTGGCAGGCTCGAAGATTGCAGACTTTAGTTAATAGAATACATAAACGAATGAAGCGGACTAACCCAATGGTAGCGTATTATATACAATTATTCTATACCCGCCCTAAACTATAAAAAGGCAAATATGGTATACTAGAGGGTAGCACTTTAATAACAAAGACTACAAAAGGGGGGTAAGCTCTTGCAGAAGAGTTGGAACCCCTCTTTCTTTTTTGCAGGAGATGCCCCTTTGTAGCAAAAAGGAATGGAGGTGACAGTGACTACTGATAAGGTAGAGGAGCAAGAGGTTGTTGAAAGCCCCGAAAATGAAAAAGAGGTTGAATACACCACGAAGACCTACACCGAGGCAGAGCATGTAGCGCAACTAGAAGAAGCCCGTGCGGCAGCTGCAAAAGAGCAATTCGATAAGCAGAATGCGAAGTTGTCTTCACAAGGGGCTGAAATTAGACGGCTGAGAGAGCAAGTTAACCAACCACAGGATGGAAGCCAGATGGCTGAACTAACATTAGCGGCATTAAAGGCGACCCAGACTAGTGAGTATGGTGATACGAACCCCGCAATAGCCCACCTAGAACGGCAAATCAGGATTGAAAAGGCAAAGGAGCAACAGCGAACACAAAACATTCGGCTTGATTCCGTAGCACTAGAAGTGCGTGAGGAGCTTGAGCAGGATATTAGAGAAGCTGGGGCTGACCCTACCAACCCCCACTTTGAGAATGTGTTTAAGAAGTGGGAGAAGGAAAAGTCTGATAGCGGTTTGTTTGAGAGGGCATATCGAGAGGCTAATAGAGCAATCAAGTCGTATAAACTAAAGGGAGAGGGGCAAATGGAGAGCGAAGAGGAGCAATTACTCCGCCTTCAAAAGAAGCTACGCCCCAACCTTTACAAGACTGACACCGGGGCTACGCCTGCTGGTAATACAGGGTGGAAGGAAGCACAAGAGGCTTACATTAAAAACCCTGATAACCCTAAAATTAGGGATACCTACCTGGCAATGCGTAGGGAACAAGGAAGATAAAAAATAAAATAGGAGGTAATCATATATGCCGATTACCACAACTGCTGAACTTGGTGATACTATCCCAACGGTTATCGAGGAAGCTCGGTTTACCTCGCAGTTTTTAGCTATTATGGCTGGGCTGTCGTGGAAAATCACCAAGCAAAAAGGAGACGGTAAGAAAGTAAACGTGCCTTACTGGGGAGAAGTCACTGCTGTTGGCTTGACTGAAGGTGTTGATATGACGGCTTCCTCGGCTATGGATGACACGAATGTTCAGATAACTCCTGCCGAGGTTGGTGTTAAAATCATTCTGACTGACAAGCTAATCAGAGATGACCAAGAAGATGTTAAGGCTGCTGCAGGGAAGATACTTGGTTCTGCGATGGAAAAAAAGCGTGACCAAGACCTGCTGGGGCAACTTGACGATGGTACTAATTCACTAGGAGGCGCAGGCACAACTATGTCTATGGGTGTTGTGGCAGCAGCTAGGGCGTTGTTAGCAGGTAATAAACCTGTGAATGGCGGACCTGCCCCCATGCCTTATGCCTGTGTTCATCACCCATTCACTTTGCTTGACTTGGTGGATGTTTTAACCCCATTGGTTCCTCCGGGAACCGCTGCCTCTTCAAGTCAAGTTCAGGCGATGGGCGGAAGTGTGACGGATGACATTCTTCGTAACTATGGAATTGGCAAGTTGTTCGGTATGCCTATTATGGAAGATGGTAACCTTTCAATAGATGCCAGTGACGATGCGAAGGGTGGGGTGTTTGCCACTGGAGTAGGTGGAAGCATTATACTAGCAACTGCAAATGAGTGGTCGGTCGAACCTGAGAGGGATGCATCCCTACGAGGGTGGGAACTCAATATCGTTGGAGAATACGGAGTTGGTGAGTATCTGCCGGGCTGGATAGTCGAGCTTTACATGGATGCTGCCACGCCTGCGTAAGGAGGATAAAATGGGTTCATTCCCGAATAAAATTTACGGAGACTATGGGGACGAAAAGGTCGTTGGGAGCACTAAACTCCATGAGTTAGGGCATGCGATGGAACTCCCAGACGGGCGAACTTTTAGGTATGCTCGTGCTGGCGGCACGGCTCTGGTGCCTGGCAAGCTCTATCAAGGTAAAGGCGAGGAGGCCAATACCTCATTAGCCAAGGCTGCTGTTGTTCCGTCCAGTAGTGTCGCTATTAACTCAAGGAAGCCAGTGGTTACTATTGCTGGTACTGCTTTAGCAGCTGATGTGTTCGCTGACGGCTACCTGACTGTTTCTTCTAGTGTAGGGACAGGTGTTGGGCATACCTATAAAATTGCGTCCAACAACTCCTGTGCCGCAGGGTCTACGACTACACTAACGCTTGCGGGCAACGATAAACTAGCGGTAGCATTGGAGGCTGGGACAACTAGAGTGGCCTTGAGAAAGAGTCCATACGATGAGGTGATTCTGACTACGGCTAACACAGTGTTTACCAATGCGATAGCTGGTGTTGCAGCGGCTTCGGCTGCTGCTAGTGACTATGTGTGGTTGCAGAGAACAGGCGAATGTGCCGTTTTTGTTGATGCTACTACTCTTGTCATTGGGCAACCCGTGAAAGCATCAACTACTGTGGCTGGTGCTGTCGGACCTATTTCCAACACCGCTTCTACGGATGTGGGTAAAAGTAAATACACCATTGGCCAGTATATCGGTGGAGGCACTTCAGGTGTATCTGCTAGTGCAGAGTATGCCCTCACTAATCTTAAACTAGAGTAAACATATGAGGGGGGAGGCGACCTTTCGCTCCCCCCTCATCATAGGAAGGAGGGGTGGAATGACGGGGGAGTATCAGTTAGATATAATCGTTCCTGCGCATAATAGGCTAGGCTTATTGGAGAAATGTCTGGATATTCTCTATGTCAATACAGTCTCGCCATTTCATCTCATTGTCATTGATGATTCCACAGATTTAACCCCCCTTTGGATGGCTGACTTCCAGAGAATCCACAGTAATGTTACATACATACATTCCGACGTACCCTACAAATCGGGGAATCAGATTTTCAACATAGGATTAGAACAAGCCCGTACTGATTATGTAGCTACTGTTATGAATAGCATGAGTGTAGAACCTACATGGGAAATTCGTGCGTTGGAACTGATGAAGGAAAATCCCAGAGTAGGTGTTGTGGGATTGAAATGTTTGTTCCCCAATGGTCTCATAGAAAGTGCCGGGATAAGGATGTTCAAATACCTTCCGTGTGATATTGGGCGGGATTTACCAAGTCATAGGTTAACTTCTATTTATGAGGTTGAGGCTGTTCAGTGGGCTTTCGCACTATTAAGAAAACAAGCGGTGGCGGGTAATCTGGATGAAGACATTTTCAATGGATTCAAGGGTGTGGATGATATAGATAATTGTTTTGTGGTAAAATCTAAAGGGTGGGAACTATATTTCTGTGGGTATGGTGTAGGATATCACCAGCCTAAAGCTACTAGGGGAGATGCCTCCATTAACGGGAAAAGACTGAACGCAGAGAATATGGAGATATTTTATAAAAGGTGGGGGCTGTGGGAACTTTTCCAGAAAGAGTATCGAGGTCTTACTGTGGAAGACCTAATCCATTATATGCCTAGTCAGGAGGAGGCATCGTGATAGAAACAGCAATCAAAACAGTTGATGGCGTGGACTTCATTACCAATATTCGCATTCTTGAGGCCGATGATACTATTGGCGGATTCTCTGTTCATAGGATTTCGGATTGTGTCATACGCAGGGAGGCTCATATCATGCAAGCTATTAAGGCGATGGGTTTCAAAAGGGTTGGTAGAGACATGCGTTATCGAAGTGATTTATATGCTCAGTTCCCAATACCTTATATTCAGATAAAAATAATGCAATTTGTATTGCGGGTTTATTGGAATGCCTTATGGTGGTTATATGATAATGCTCGCATGTTTAAGGAAGTGTCGCCTACTGAGACATTCTCTTGGAAATATTTTACGCCTTACGTTTGGTATAAAAAGGTGCGGAAATGAAGGTCTTGCTTCTCGTCCCGACATTTCATTACAAGGGACACACGGCTACTTATTTGTCAGTGAGTGATTTCCCTACAGGGTTAGCTTACTTGGCATCTGCGTTAAAGAAAGCAGGGCATGAAGTGATTGGATTAAATCTTAATAACAGTACCAGATACAAGTCCGCTTATGTGATGATAGCTAATGGGATACACGAAACACTCGAAAAGGAGAAGCCTGATTTGATTGGGCTTGGGGGATTATGCACCGATTATGCGTTTATTAAAGATGCTATAGGGGTTATCAGGCGATATACCAAAGCACCAATTGTCATGGGGGGAGGGATTATAAATAATGATAAAGAGTTTGTATTTAATCTTTTGAAACCTGACTTTTGTATTTGGGGTGAGGCAGAGGAGGCGATAGTTAAACTAGCGGACACTTTGGAAAAAGAGGAACACCCTGGTGATATAGATAATCTGGCTTACTGGACCGAGAGTGGTGCGATATTTAATCAGACGAATTACGACTATGGGGATTTAGATGACAGGGCATTTCCTGACTATGAACCATTTGGGGTTAAGGAGATGCTTAATGAATTCTCGTTGTCAACTAGGGTTCTATATAAGTATTCCCGTTCTCATCCTAGGCCGATGACAATAAATACAGCGAGGTCGTGTCCTTTCAACTGCTCATTCTGTGTCCATCAAGGCGGACCGAAGTATCGTGCTCGTTCTATCCCTAATATCATGGAGGAGATACGGAGACTTTACAGGAAATATAAGTTCAATATTCTTATCATTGGGGATGAGTTGTTTGCTGTTAACAAGAAGCGGATGAGGGAGTTCTGCGTGGCACTGATTGAGGAAAGGGAGGAATATGGATGGGATTTTGATTGGATGTTTCAGACCCACCCTAATGCTAAACTAGATAAAGAGACTCTGGAATTAGCCAAGAAAGCTGGATGTTATTTCTTTTCCTATGGATTGGAGAGTGCCTCTCAAAAGGTGTTGCAGAGCATGAATAAAAAGACAAGACCAGCCCAATACGTAGAAACTATTGCATTGGCGAAAGAAGTAGGGATGGGTTTTGGAGGGAACCTCTTATTCGGCGACCCCGTAGAGACCGAAGAAACCATTTTAGAGACACTGGATTTCTTTGCCCAGCATTGCCAGCAATCGTTGATATTCTTGGCGATGCTGGCTCCTTATCCGGGTTGTAAAATATTCGATTATTGTGTAGAGAAGGGTATTATCCAAGATAAAGAGCGATACTACGAGTCTATTGGTGATGTCACTTATAATATGACCGAAATGTCTGATGAGCAGTTCGCAAAGTGGATGACTTTCCTTATGACATTGGAAGGAACTTGGATGATGGCTACATCGGTAGATTCCACAAAGGTTATAGAGGAAAGGCGGAATGGTAAGGTTTTGCTGGGCAATGGTCGGCATGTCTACCAAGTATTTGCCACTTGCACTTTCTGCGGAGAGGAGAGTATGTATAGGGAGATATGGAGCAGGGAATCACCAGTTTTGTATTTGGGAACTGGTTGCCAGCATTGTCATAAAAAAATTAAAATACATATAAAGGGGGGTATATGAGTCTCACAGTTCAAGAAAAGAAGGATATTAAAAAGCAGGGCTTTTCTCGCACAGGGGGGATACCCCGCACAATGTATTACACACCAGACGGGAGAGAGATTGAGGCTATCCCTAGCTGGAGGGGATATCATAGAAAGGATAAGGAAGGGAATGTAATAGGGTCTGGGACTAGAGATGCTAATTTAGATAAAGGGTGGGCACTTGTCCCCCCTAAAGACCCTTTGCCCTATTGTGCAGGTTGTGATAAGTGGCACGATACCCAGGAAGAGGTTACTGTGTGTATAGCCAAGAAGGAGGAGAGGGTTAAGAAATGGGAGGAATATGCCAAGAAAGAGAGGGCAGAGGAAGAAGAGACACAGCGCAAAGAAACGGAAGAATTGAGAACCGAAGTGTTAGAATTAAAGGGAATGATTTACGAATTAACACAGGCATTAAAGAGTGAGGGATAATGGATATACTATCACTGGGGGATGTAAGGATGTGTGCCGAAGCTCCCGAAATCCAATCGTTGATGGATAAGCCTGTGGGGTTGTCTTTTAATCATCTTCGCACTGGTTGGGATAAATATGGAAGAATCTGGTTTAAGCAGTCAATCAATCACCTTATTTGGATACCATACCAAGAGGATTTGCAAATAATAGCCGGTCACAAATCACCCAGAGAGTTTGAGCGGATTGATTTTGCTGGTAATTATTATTCGAACTCGCAGGGGATGAGGGTTTTGTTGAATCGTTTTGATAACTTCGTTTCTATACTTCAACTAAACGAGGGGATTCAGATGAGTCCCCGATTAGGTCAATACGATACCATACGTCAATTATGGTTGGCTTTTGCCATGCAGGAAGAATACAGCAAAGAATGGAATGGTGAGACTTGGGTGTCCACTAAAATAAAGCAGGGGGTAGTATAATGGGCAAATTCTTCAATCGAAAGATAAGGGATTTACCGGCAGCTGAAGTGAGGAGACTGAAAGCTGCTACGAGGGTTGTTATCAATCCTATATATGGGCAGACAAAGGGTTTTCTGGAGGAGATGCGGAAGGAGCATAACCAGCCTGAAATTGAGGCTCACATTGATATGCCTTTAGATAACGAAAAGGAACGAGCCAGAGAAGTCTATGAGAAGAGAGTAGCTAACATGGCCAAGGCTAGGGCAGCGAAGAAAAAGAGTGGCTAATCTATTTGTGGCGAGGCGCAATCAAAGAAAAGCGTTATATCTTCCGATGGGTGGTACAAAGTTAGACCCCTCTATTGTTGTCCCTCTTTATAAAATAGACAGAAGCGAGTTAGACGAGATAGCGAGGGCGCATTTAGCAGAGCAGGGCATAACTGACGAAGCCAGCGTGCAGGAATTAGTTGATGAGGCGGAGAAGCAATATGAGGAGCGGGTTAAGGTCGAAGAAGCCCGCAAGGAACTTCGTAGGCTCATGCAAATACGCAAGCAGGGAGGGAAACTCATGAGCGTTGCGAATAAAAAATGGAAACAGGCTTTTTATAGGCCGATAGGAGGTAAGTAATGGCAAACTTTAGAAAGTATCCAGACCGAGTAATCGTAGATAAGGATGGGGGTGATTTAGCCTCTACAGCGGCAACTGCGCTACGGGTTACACAAGTAGATGCTAATGGGGCTGCTGTCGCAACTCAAAGCCCCACCTTCGCTGTGAGAACAGCGTCAACGGCTGCGGTTGCCGAGGCTGTAAACCCAACAGGTACGTTTAGGTTATTGAGGGTAGAAGCTAAGTTTAGTGCGGCTGCAACAGCAGCGGAGAATTTTACCGTTACAATAGATGCGGGAGATGGGGCTAATTACGATTCGTTAATTTACAGCGAAAGTATGTCTGCTCTTGCGGCAACAAATATATCCATTCCGTTCGGGAAAGGATATGAGTATGAGGCTGATGATGATGTTGATTTAGGTTTTACTAATAGCGAAAACAACACTATCACCACTCGCACTGTATATGAGTTACTATGAAGAAAGTAAAACTAACGCCAGAGATACTGACCGGTATTAGTTTCAAGCTAAAGGAAGTGGAGGTTGCCCAGAGGGAGCTACAATCCTACATACAAGGATGTGTTCACGGGTTGGGGTTACAGGGTAATTGGAATGTAAATATCGAGAAAGGTGTCTTTGAGGAGGTAAAGAAGAAATGACTTTTAACGATGGTTCTCTTCCCTTGGTGTTGGTGAATGGGGAACGTGTGTTCACCAACTCTATATTTCGTGGTTCCGTTACTATCAAAACAACTAGCGGAATAGACTATAAACCAGGCTCGGATACAGATACTGACCTAATAACGATTGATGTAACTGGGTCGCCTAAATTACTTTGGGATGAGAGTGAAGATGCGGCATCTTGGTCACATGATTGGATTCTTGCCAGCGGTAAGGGGCTTGGGGCGAACATCACTCCTCGTTCCCCAATAGATATAAAACAACCGAGTGGTGATGCTTTCGGTGGTGTCTTATTCAAGAGAGCAAGTAATAATGCTACATTTGCCCTTTGGCAAGAAAGTGACCAATTCCGTATTACTTATGCTTCTAATGCTTCCGGAGCCGATGCTGTTGGTGATTTCGTTGATTGTGTACGAGTAAACTCAACTGGGACTATAATTATAGAAGGTACTTCTGGGTTTCTTGAAATGAAAGAAATATCTGCTCCCGGTGCAGGTGCAACGGATAAAGTGCGGATTTATGCGGTAGTAGATGGTGGGTCTTTGACCGATTTAGCGGCAGTATTTCAAGACGGAACAGTAGACATCTTCGCACAGGAGGTATAATGGAAGTTAGCCCAAGAAGTAAAAGGAGCGGGACAAGGTGTACATGGGAGATACGCAAGCCACATCCGGGCTTAATCCAATTTGTCGTTGTGTTCCCTGATGATGACTTCTACATATGGCGAGAAATAGAGTTCCACGATACGGAGAAAATAACTCAAAATATTGGTTGTACGGGGGAATTACCGGAGAACTGGTTACAAGAGACTCAAAGGCAAAGGGAAGACCGTCTTGACCTACAAGAAGAAGATGACGGCTCTGTGCGGGAAACATAAGGAGTAGGAGGCAGTAGATGACTTTATTCTCTGCCACTATGGCTGATATTTATGTATCGTAAGAGTGAAACAATTATACGGGCACTGCGTCAATTTGAACAGGAGATAAAAGAATTATTTGAGGTTGGCAATCTACGTTCTCCTGTGCATTTGTGCGGAGGGAATGAGGAACGGTTGATTGAGATATTTCAAAATGTGAAAGAAGACGACTGGATATTCTCAACACATCGTAGTCATTTTCATGCCCTATTGAAAGGCATACCGCCAGAATGGATTAAGAAGGAAATCCTGAATAACCACAGTATTAACCTGAATAATGCAAAGTATAAGTTCTTCACCTCTGCCATAGTTGGAGGATGCTTGCCGATTGCACTGGGAGTAGCTATGGCAGGGGCTAGGGTATGGTGTTTTGTCGGGGATATGGGTGCTGAGACAGGGATATTCCATGAGTGCCATAAGTATGCCAGGCGAAATAATTTACCAATCACCTTTGTTATTGAAGATAACGGGTTGAGTGTTAATACACCGACTCAGGAAGTATGGGGAGGGCATGATAAAGAGAACGTTATCCGATATAATTACGAGAGAACCTACCCCCATGTTGGGTCGGGAGTCTTCGTGACTTTCTAAAACTCGATATATTTACCTAACTATAGACGCTTGGCCTCTGCCAGTTCATCTAGGGTAATACCGTTAACAGGTGTTAACGAGGTTGTTAACCTTTTTTGAGTGTGTTTTTGAGGGGTGTTAACAGGTTCACAGGTTTTACCGCCGGTAATATGCCCCCCCCCCTAACTGGTGCAGAGAGCGGAAGATGCCATATGTTAATGGAAGGCCTTGCATGCGGGGGCTAGTGAGACATGGGAGTTACATTATAGGCAAGAAAAGCGAGCCAATCTTGAACTATAAAGAATGCTTAACCCAAGCTATGGCTTTGTTAGCGCAGGATAAGAGAACTATCTTCTTGGGGCAATCAGTTCTTTATTCGGGGAATGCGGTCTATGGCACGATGCAGAATGTGCCCAAAGGTAAGATTATAGAATTCCCCGTTGCAGAGGAAATGCAAATGGGTGTGTCCATCGGGTTGAGCCTTATGGGTTATATCCCGATAAGTATCTTCCCTAGGTTTGACTTCTTGCTTCTAGCTTTTAACCAATTGGTAAATCATCTCGACAAATGCGAGGAGATGACTAACGGGGAGTTTAATCCTAAAGTTATTGTCAGGACTGTGGTGGGAAGCAAGGACCCTCTTTATCCAGGTGTACAACACTGCCAAGACTATACAGCAGCAATGAGAACCATCTTGCAGAATGTAAATGTGGTCAAGTTATGCGGGAGTAAAGATATTATACCTGAATACCGAAAGGCTTTGCGCAGTGATAAAAGCACCTTGATAATAGAAATGGCTGATATGTATGGAATGGGCTGAGTGCAACAAATACAACAGTTTTAATTCATATAAAGGGCTAACTTACTATGAGCACTATAAGAAGATAGTGACTTGGTTAGATGGGAATGGCGAGTTACCTCCTCCTATCGAGGCTTCGCTAGACCCGATAAGTGCTTGTAA
The DNA here is from genome assembly GCA_002690445.1 of Candidatus Pacearchaeota archaeon. The sequence continues at coordinate 8,424 of NZER01000413.1, read as the reverse complement.
TCAGAATTGTTATTACTGTAACTCTCAGAGATACCTGCCTGCCAAGATGAAATGGAGCAGAGAATATATCAAGGACACACTAGATTATCTGGCTGATTGGGGCGTAAAGGCGTTCTGTTGGGGTGGTGGTGGTGAGGCATTGTTAAACGAAAACATAAGAGGGATGACAGCCTATGGAATAAGTAAGGGTATGGAGTGCGCCATTATTACTAATGGTGCTCTGCTGGGTGAGGATTATATAAATGAACTCTTACTCTGTAGATGGATTGGAATATCACTGGATGCGTCTTCCCCTGTATTATATAAGCGGATAAGGGGTAGGGATGATTTTAATACTGTGGTGCAGAACATTAAGAGGCTTGTGGACACGAAGGCTTCCCGTGGGAAGAAGTGCGACATCTCATTAAAGGCCTTGGTGTTACCAGAGAATGTAGGTGATTTGGTGAATTGTGGGATGCTTGCCAAGGTTCTAGGGGTAGATGATTTTCATGTTAGACCAGTGGATTTGGAAAGGAAGGATTTTGCAGGGAGCAGGGCTGACTTTAACAAAGCGAATATAGAAAGCATATTTGAGGGGCTACATGACTTAGAGGATGATGATTTCCATGTTTATACAGTAACCCATAAATATGATGAGGGTTTTCACATTAAGCACGACTTCGATAAATGCTTGGCTTCTCCCCTTGTAGTCCAGATATGCACTGATAAACAGAAATATGTTTGTGTTGACCACCGGATGGAGGAGAGGTTTCAATTTGATGAGTGGGGTAGCGATAAGCACAGAGAATTACTTAAAGGTATCAACCCTCAGAAAGAATGTGCCAGATGCACTTGGTCAGAATATAATCGGCAAATTTCTGAGTGCGTAGTTGAGGATAGACTTTGCAGGAGTTTCCCTTGATTATCACAAGAACCCCATTGAGGGTAAGTTTACTTGGCGGAGGGACTGATTACCCTGAATACTTTAACGAGCATGGAGGGGTAGTTCTAGCCACCTCCATAGATAAGTATTGTTATGTAGGAGTGAGCAAGGGGCAGATGTGGACACACTCTGACCTGCCAGTAAGAAGTGGGATGGCTACTAGTTCTGCTTTTACCGTTGGTTTGCTGAAGGCTTGCACGGATAAACCTAATGAGGAAATAGCTGGGTTGGCAACTATATGGGAGAGAGATAAACTCGATGACCATGTGGGGTATCAAGACCAATATATATGCGCAGTGGGTGGCTTTCATAGATTGAGGTTCTACGCTTCGGGTATAGTGGATGAGCCTGTAGGTTACAGTTGGCTAGAGCCTTATCTGATGTTGTTCGATACAGGGCAATATAGAAAGGCAGGGGAAGTGGTGGAACATCAATTAGCGAGAATAGATGAGAATCAAGAAGTGCTACATCGCCTGAAAATGCTGGCGATACGAGACTATAAGAGCTATAGGGATTTTGGGTTGGCCATGGGTGAGGCGTGGGCATTAAAAAAAGAACTGGCTGATGATGTTACCACTCCCTTTACTGATGAGATTTACGATAAGGCATTAAGGGCTGGAGCTATAGGCGGGAAACTATTGGGTGCTGGTGGTGGTGGGGTTATCCTTTTGGTGGTAGAACCCAAAAAGCAGGCTGAAGTAAGTGATGCCATGAAATTAAAACATGTTCCTTTTAAGTTTGATAAAAGTGGGAGTCAGGTGATATATGAAGATAGTTGAAAAGAGATGGGGAAGAGAGGAGTGGATAGTGAATTGCCATGAGTATTGTGGCAAACTGCTGTATCTAAAGGCGGGGATGATATCATCCTACCACTACCATAAAGAAAAGAAGGAAACCTTTTACTGTTTGGAGGGAGTAGTGGATTTGATGTTTGAAGAGAGACTGTATCCGCTAGTTAAGGGTAGCGAGCCAATAACTGTCCCTGTCGGCTTTTGTCATAGCTTTGAGGGGGTTACGGATGCAGTCTTACTAGAGGTGTCTACCTGCCACGATGATTTAGATGTAGTCAGATTAAGGGAGTCGGATGATAATAGTTAACCCCAATAACCGAAACCCCAGTCCGATGTCAGCGGTAGAGCCTCCGATATGGTGCGCTTATTGGGCAAGAAAGTATCCGGGACACACAACCATACTTGATGCCGAGGCGGAGGCATTAACAGTGGACGGAACGGTCTCCAGAATAGGGAACGAGCCTTGTGTTCTCGTGGCGATGGGTGCTAATCCATCGGCTTCCTCTACCCCTAAGATGAATGTTATAGGGAAGCTGGCAAGTTCTTTGAAGTTCTATCATATCTCAGGGCTTCATCCACAGGCCTCACGCCCTGACAAAAGAAGATTACGGTTGCATCGGGCGGAGCTATGCAGGTTAACACCCCGGTGGGACTTAGTAGACTTCTCTAAATATCGTGCCCATAACTGGCATTGTCTTCACGACTTGAATAGCAGGGGGAATTACGGAGTTATCTATACCAGCTTCGGATGCCCGTATAATTGTTTGTTTTGCAATATTCATACTCTCTATGGTGGGAGACAGGTGGCTTATCGGAAACCCGAAGATGTTATAGCCGAGGTGGAGACCCTTGTTGAGACGCACTCAGTTCAAAATCTAAAGGTTTGTGATGAGTTATTCGTGCTAAACCACCACCATGTGGGGCGAATCTGCGATTTGTTAATTGAAAGGGATTACAATCTTAACATTTGGGCTTATGCTAGGGTGGATACTGTAACCCCCGAACTCTTAGAGAAGATGAAGCGGGCTGGGTTTAATTGGTTAGCTTACGGGTTTGAGGCTTCTAGCTTAGATAAGTATGCGACTGACCCTTTCAAGGCGAGAGAGATGACTCGTGAGGCAGGGATAAATGTCATGGGCAATTTTATGTTCGGGCTACCAGAAGAAACTATGGAAGATATGGGAAATACGAAACAATTAGCTAGTGAGCTTCAGTGTGAGTATGTTAATTTTTATGTTGCCTTACCCTATCCAGGGTCAGAGTGGTGTGATTCCCTAAAAGATAAGCCCACTGATTGGTCAAGCTACGACCAATTCGCTGATAATATATGCGCTGAACCAGAAGTGGTGAGGTTTAGAGACCAAGCGTTTAGGGAATACTTCTCCGATGGGCAGTATCTTCGTATGATAGAAACGCAATTTGGTATAATGGGTACAGAACATATAAAAGAAATGCTGGGATGGAATCCAAGGGAGGTTCAAGATGGGCACTACAACCTTATTAGTAGCAGATGAAAGATTACTCACGCTATTAGGTGAGTGGAAATATCGTCACGCTGTTACAACGGCCCTGACTACAAACAAGAGTGTCGTTTCCACTAATCTACAGAGGCATCGTTCAACGGCTGATTACTTCAATAGATGGTGGGTTTACATTGAAGACCAAGCCAACGCTAATGAGGATAGATATGTTAGCGATGATGACGGCACGAATACATTGACTGTTCTTGGTGATAACTTCAGTAGCGATAGCTCTAATCTGGCTAATTTTAGATTGAGTCGGCACCAATATCAAAGTAGGGAGGATGCCATTAACGATGCTTTGCGTGAACTTTACCCTAGTCTGCGTGTTCCATTAGACGATATGCAGTTAATCACTGGTAATATTCTACCCCCGTTTAATTTCTCATCTTCCACTGCATTGCGTATCTACACGGAGAATAGCGGAGGTATTACTAAAACGACCACTGCCGGATTAACCCGAAACGCACAAGCCTCAGCTAGAGTAGTAGCCGATGGGGCGGATGATTATCTTTATATTAGTTCTGATGATTACCCTCGCCTGTTAGATATAATGAACCAGACAATGACCCTACAGTGTTGGGCGCAGCCAGAAGTTACCAATAATGCGTCTATCATAATCCATACTGTGCAATCTGATGGGACAACACAGACATTAACCTCTACCACTGCTTGTCCTGCTAATAGGTGGACTCTGCTTGAATTAAAAAACCAAGTTCTTAACGATGACTTGGAAACAGTAGAGATACGATTGAATGTAGCTACTCATACTAAGTTTGTCTACTTCGATGCACCTAGATTGATTGGCACAACTGTTCGAGAGTATCTGTTGCCGGAGGACTTTCAAGATGGGAATGTTGATACGGTTGACATCCAGACGCTAGGATATTCAGATGAGATTTGTGATGATATTCTGCCCAGAGATTGGGCACCGCTTCACACTAGGCGGATTATCAATGATGGAACATATAACTATCTTTGGATACCCGACCTAACCAGCAATGAAAGGAAAATAAGACTAATCGGTTCCAAGCCATTGGAGTCTTTAAGTGCTGCAACGGATACTATCAGCCTTGATGGTCATAAGTTAAACCTGCTTCTGGCTTATACGGCTTATCTTTTGTATGAAAGGGGTATTGGGGGAGCTTCTGGCGAAGACAGAGGCCAGTTTATCAACTTATCCGCCTATTGGTTTAGTAAATATAAGGCCTTATTAAGTAAAATGGGGATGCCGGCCGAGAGACAAACTATGAGGGTGATTAACATATAATGCCTTATAATAAAGAACATCACGATTGTGGGATATTAAGGTCAGATGGCTCGACTAAGGTTGGTCTGATGCTTGCCAGGGGTAATGATGGCGAGTATTTATATCAAGTAGATGATGATGAGCCATTTGCCAGCCAGCAAGTAAGTGAAGCTGGTTATGGTGCTTTACCCTATGGGAAAGAGCTGGTAGCCGAACAGCACGACTGGCGTTCCGGGTTTGGACTTGAAGTCTATGATGAAAATGACCCTAAAAGATATAACTCTTCTTACGGTATGGATATGAGGCATCGGGGTATGGCTATACAGAGCTATAAACCCTCAGCGGCTACTTTACCGACAACGCCCACTGTGAATGATGCTGGCTTTGAGGCTTGGGATGATGGCACCACCCCTACCAATTGGACACAGGTTGAGCCAGGGACTACCAACGGTGTGACTCAGGACTCAGCGAATGAAAGGTCTGGGACTTATTCCGCTGCCCTAAACACAGAAGGGACCAGCGAATCTACTGGTATCTATCAAGACCTGGCTAATTGGAGTAATGCCTTCAGGTCTACTACATGGACGGTTGGGTTCTATGTCAAGGCTACTGATGCTAATATGTGGAAAGTGCGTATAAACGATGGTGTGGGGGAGACTAATGGTACTGCTCATACAGGCGGGGGTTCTTATGAGCTTCTAACCTGCACCAGGCAGTTAGATTCTTCTGCTACAAGAATACGGGTAGGTGTATATGCCAATACCCCTGGCGCAAACAAGGTAGCTTATGTAGATGACTGCCAGATACCCGCTTCTGGGGTTATAAAAGTACGACAGGACTTTAGTGATGAGATGTATTTCTCACGTGGCAGTATTCTATTGGCTATGAGTTCAGCGGGGGCTATCACTATCAGGGGGGCTTTTCTTCACAGTATCACCTCCCTCAAGCAAATGCAGGTTGGTGGGGCAGACTATTTATTCATAGCTTTCGGCACATCACAAAACTACTGGTATATGACAGAAGCAGAGGCCTTTACTGAAAGTACAGCTACAGATAAACAGTACGAACACTTTGAGCTTCTAGACGCAACTGCCCCTACTATGTATGGTAATGATGGGACGAATACCCTAAGGTCTACAGTTAACCCTCTCAATGGGGGCACAGCTTGGTCGACACAGACGACAGTTGATGCTACCTATAATGCTATTACAGGACTGAGGTCAGTCAATAGCGTATTCTATATCCTAAAGGAAGACAGACCATTTTATCTTGATACCACTGGCAATGTAAAGGTGCTAACTAATATAACCGAGCACATGACCAGCACTACGGGAGGCAAGAACTCTTTCCATTGGTTAGGTTATTTCTATATGCCCTATGGGACGCAGGCTCTACTAGAGTATAATGTTGCCAATGCTACCTACAATTGGAAAGACCCATCAGATTGGATTACCAACCTTGCAGACTTTGACGGGCAGGTGTTTGCGGTAACTGGAGATGAGAGATGGTTGTTTGCTGTTGTAGATAATGGGACCAAAGTAGAAGTATTAGCAGGTAGGTTCGAGAGTATTGACGGCACAACTCAATGGGTATGGCATCCTACCCAAGAGATAACATTGGATGGTTGTGAGACAGCGTGGGTATCCAATGTCTATCAGAGAAGACTCTGGATAGCTTCTACCGACTCCACCGATAGCCTTTACTATATCCCGTTGCCGGATGCTTATGGCGATATAGCCAACGACACTAATAGAGACTTTGACACTTCTACTCGCCCCTATGTTATTACTCCTTGGTTGCACTTCGGTTATCGGGATGATACGAAGGCATTTATCCAGTTATTCCTGAAGTTAGGGCATAGTTATGACGCAGATATTTATTTCAATGTTGATTACGAGTTGTGGAAAACAGGCACTTGGGTAGATGTGGGGAATTTCAAGGGCACCTCGACAGACCGCCAGCCTTCAGCGTTTATTGATATTAGCAACAAACCTGCCAGGGAGATGGTACGATTTAAGATTAACGCCTTCACTGACGATGCCACTAAAACCCCCATACTATTAGACTATAACTGCCATGCCGTCCTCTATACTACAAGAAGAAGGATAATTAAATGTACGGTTGTGGCAGGTGATAATGTCCGAGATAAACTGGGGCAACAATTAGATGAGAGTGCCACTATTAAAACAGTCCTTGAGGAAGCCAGTGCTGACCTGACCTACCCTACGGAGTTCTATGACCCTGATGGGGCGACCATAAATGTTCGGCTCTTACCCACAAGCCCTCTTTGGGAATATACCAAGAATGAGACTGCCCCAACCAAGCCAGAAAGACGATTCAACTTGGTTATGCAGGAGGTGGAGCTGTCGTGAGACAAACAGATAGGGATGAGCTTTTAATTAGATTGGATGAAAAGTTCAAACGTCTCTATGGGGATAAGGATGATGAGGGCGATATACCAGAAATAAAAAAGCATCAGGAGAAGCAAAATGATGGGATTGCCGAAGCTCTGAGAGGCTGCGCTGTGAACCGAAACTCTATCAAGCTACAATGGAAAATAATTGGCGGTAGCATTACTCTATGCGGTATAGTAGTTGGACTTATCTTGGGACTAACTGGACGAGGATGAATGATGGGACAGTTACTGAGCAAAATATACACAGCCATACTCAAAGTGTTGGGGAGGACTACGCCCACCCCACAATATCTAGTGCCTCCCTCATCCACCAAAGAGATAGATATAACCCGATTGCGCAATCTTCTTCAGGCTAGGTTTCCAGATGCCCAGATATTCTTATCAGACCGTAAGTATAAACTATGTAATATAGACGACATCTATCGTTTTATAGGGCAGGATAAGACCAACAAGATGGAATTCGAGGATGACTGGCTTGATTGCGATGATTTTACCTACCGGCTATTGGGGCAATTCAGTATACCAGGGTGGGCATCGTTAGCATTTGGCATGTGCTGGACGGACAAGCACGCTTTGAATGTCTTAGTCACGGAAGAACGTGAAGTAAAGTTTCTTGAACCTCAGACGGATGAGATTAAAGATAAATTAGAAACTGAGTGGGGAACAAAATATCGGATGGTGATAATATGAAGATTCGGATTAAAGTGAGATTAGTGAGTCAAGAATGGACACTCTGGTTGAAGGGCATTCCCCCACTGGGCAAGGTGTGGGTTCAAATTGCGGTGACTGTACCAGCTATCTTGGGTCTAGACTTTGAAGTTTCAGGTTCTTAATCTACTCCCCTTGACGCAATGCCCGTCTAATTGTTTCACTCGTAACATTAAAAACTTCTCCTAAAAAAGCCACAGACATCCCTTGTGTAGTTAGGGAATGGGCGATAGACCCCCTCATATCTATTATCAACCCTCTCTTGCCGCTACCTTGAGTATAGTCTTCCTTGCACTGCATTTCTACCCAAACCCACCGGGACTCACAGGGACAATCGAGACAAGAGTCGGCTATCTCACAGCCGTTATCTTTCCCTTCATTACCCTCTAGCTTAAAGGGCTTCTCTTTACCTAGTTTTTTCTTTCTCATAATAAACTCTCTTGGATGCACTGTTGTCGTTTCGGTGTGCTCGCTTGAGAAGTTGTTCCCGTGATACAGCTACTTTAGGTATAAACCCTATCTCATTACGTGCCATTATTCCTTCCTCCTCCTTCAATTAAACCAAATTATTACCATCAAAGCAATGCCACATAACGCTCTCACTGCTCGAACCCAGTGGTCTTTGCGCCATGACTGCTTGGGGCTTCCGTCATAACTGGGTGCATTGAGATACAAGGTGATACTCAGAATAGCGTCCGAGAATAACCAAAGCCCGATTAACCCAACAATATATTCAATCAGCGTCATTACCTACCGCCTTTTATTCCTCTCTTTTTAGTCTTCACCTCTTCAACATTACAAGCCACACTCTCCCCCAC
>NZER01000412.1 GCA_002690445.1 Candidatus Pacearchaeota archaeon | reverse complement strand
CGCTCTGTGTCGTGGTTGGACGCTGAAGGAGATCGACTGCCTGCGGCTGTTGTTGTAACGGTTGCTCCGCGCGCAGCTGCGCCATCATCGCATCCCACTTGCCCTGCAACCGAGCCCTCGTCGCAGCCTGCTGATCGGGACTGTCGTAGAAGCCCTGCGAATTCGCGACGGCTGACTCCGCAAACGATTGAGGAGTTGCATTCGGTAGTCCGGTGAACAGCGATGGAGGGGCGAGGGCTGAGGGTTGAGGAACTGTCCCAGCCACGTTTTGCTGGTGAGGCTGAACATCCTGACGGTACTGCCCAGGTAATGCTCCTCCGTAAAGAGCGGCTGAGGTCGCCAGAACCTCCGGCGTGTTGGCGGCGTTTCGACGTGGGTCGTTCAGGAATTGAGCTGGAGAGATCGCTGGCGGACGACCTGCCGGCTTGCGGGGAGCACGAGCCCTCTGGCCCGGCTGCATGAAATTCGAAGCCGCTGGCTTGCGGATCGGCGCACGACTGGAGCCGTAGTTTAATGACATGGCGTTTGTGGTGGGCATCCTTCTACTCCTCGAACCGATGTATTGCACATTTAGCAGCGCCGCCGCCGGTGCTCTGCATTCTTAGTGTCTCGCCCGACTTGAATTCAAACAAGGCGAATCCTCCAGCGTTCGCTGCGGAAGCCGTGTTGGACAGCGTTCCGATCGCAGCCATCGTAGGCGTCGTCGCCGAAGCGCCCCAGTCCACATCGCTTGAACCGTCAAGGTTTACGATCAGAGTCCAACCAGCGTCACTGATGTCGCCGAAGCTAATGTTCTCTTCGGATGTACCCACGCTAACTAAGCCGGGGTTCCCCCCGCCAGCGTTGGTCATTGACCACTCCATCGTGGCCGGATCCCACTGGAAGTAAAAACTGTCTTTGTCGAAAGTCAGTGTGATGTCGAAAGTGATATCGGCCATTGGTCTATCCTACTGCCAGAAAGTAACGACGCCGCTCGCGGTGCAGGCGGTCGTGCTGGTTGCAGATACGTTGATGTTCACTTTTCGGAAAGGACCAACGACGCTAAGGGCCATAGTCGACGCTACGTGAAGCTTGTCGTTGGTGTCGGCGGACGCCTCTGAAACTGACAGAGAACCCGTGTCGTAAAAAGTGGTTCCCGTCACCGTGTGGTAGACAGATGATGTTATGTCGAAAGTCAGCGAGAAATGTACCATAAACGGCTTGTAGGCCCACCATTCTTGGTTCAAGGCGGGCTGCAGTACGAGATCGCCACCGGTACTGTCAGTGACGGTTGACGTGACTGTAACGGGCGAAGGGGTCGCTGTCACAGACGAATTTGAGACGGCGTAGCAGGCGTGCTTGTTAGCCGAAGCTATAGCACTCGGCTGGAACAAGCCCAACTTCAAATCAGGGTCCGCTTGACCGACCGCCGTAAATCCGACAACCGTGTTGTCCATCACTTGGCTGGACTGCTTGATACCGAATTCGTCGCCGTGTGATGGAGTCTGCAGTGGGTTGTGCTTGGCAATGAAAGGTCCGTTCATCGTGATCCGACCGTACCCATCAACGCCAATCCTCTTCCAGTCAGTAAACGCCCAGTGGGGAGTCTGGTTCGCTGTCACCGGCTTCACTGTGATGATCGCGCCTTTATCTGTGACGGTCACACCTGTCGTTTCCACGGGGGAGTACGCTGCAATCTCGTCGGTCCCCACGTTCTGCGCATCAACCCACCGGACCTGACGGTATTCGGATTGTTCGTTGCGTCGTCCAGTCATATCCACACCACCCCGTGCCCATGATTGGCCCCCGACTTATTAGTTGCCACACGCCACAACTCGTCCTTCTGAAGTTTCACCGCCGCAGTGCAGTGAACTGTCCGCCAGTTGGGAAGGTCCGGTGGGCTGGGGTAGGGTGTCTTAATGGTATGCTCCGTGTGAGATACGTTGGTCCAAGTGAGAACTCCACCGTCTAATACCCCCTTCTGAACGGAGACCGTAGTAATCTCCTCCGCCTGAGGGCCAAGGGCTACCGCTAACAGCTGAGCTACATATGAAATCATTAGAGTCGATGACTTGAGCATCTGGAATGCGTCAAAGCCCAGTCCCGGCCCTGACGCCGGATACCTCTTCCAGAAACCATCAGGTATCCCGAAACCACCAGGTATCCCGCCTTCGGATGGCTCCGACATTCCTCCATCCGACCACTCGAAATACGTTTGGACTCTAGCTGTTGGCGTGATCCTCCGACGCACCAAGGCAACTCTATCCCAGGGGTCTTCTCTCAAGGCACCGATCACAAGGAAGTGGCCGTCTCTAAAAGTACCGTTCCACGGGACGAGTGAACCTGTTCCAGCGTTCGTCGCCACGTTCGTCCCGTGCTCTGTTGCGAAACAAGACGCGGCGTACGGGTCTAGGAACTGCCCCCGGCCGTCCTTGAAATGCTCCCCGCCGCCGTACTGACCGAGATACCTCCGGCCAGACCGCGCGGAGGAAAGGCCAACGTAGTTCGTAACGCAAACACCGCTCCAGTGCATGTTGCTCTGTCGCTCTACCGCCGGAGGATGCCATTGACTCTCACCATCGCGGAATCCGAACTCTTCAACAGAGATCACAATCTCTCCGCTAGGCAAACGAGAGACACCTGCGGTCTGGACGACACCGAAGGGGCGAACACCCGCGCCTCCACTCTGACGGTTCGCCTCCTGAATCTCTTGGTCGTTGTTGATAGCGAACCACTGACCGTCGTACACGTCGTTCACAGCTTGAGTACCTCCGACTGAAGGACACTCATCGACGTAGTCGCAATGCGCTCGTCGGCGGAAGCGGAGTGCCAATCGAACTCGAATGTGCTCGCCCGAGTCTTAGCAGCTTCGCCGTGACCCCAGTCCCACCGGACCTGCGCGATCTTACCGGTTAGGTTCACAGGTGCGATGCCGGGGTACTCGATGTCTTTCCCCTCCGTAAACATCTGCTCCATCTGGTCCAACTGGAGTTCAGCTTCTGACTCGATGTCGCTCTGGTTGTCGGCCAAAGTCGTCGGCGACCAAGTACCCAGACGGTTGGTCAACGCTCCCGTCGTCGCGTACTCCTGGGTGACTCGACGGACGAGATCCGGTCTCTGCATACTGCGCACGCCGGACGGACCACCGATGTCGCGCCGGACAACTAAGGCGTCCACCTTGCCGTCATCGTCCCTGACCGTGTGGGTGATCCTGGCGTAGAGCCACGGCTCAGCCGGGATTTCGTTGAGCGAGTAATACGCGTGGCTGTCGATCTTGAAGACCGGACGATCGAAGAGGAACATGCCGTGATCTCGGTTGACATCGAAAGGCCCGGTGTACTCCACGTCGGCGGATGCCGTGTTCTCTTGGATCAAGTTGTCCGTTGCGAACACCCCCCTGACATCCTCCGACTTGGAGAGTGTGAAGTCCGTAGCCCAGTCGTCACCGCTGTCGAGCAATCCTTCCCGCAGAGGGAGGATCTGGTCTATCGATTCGAGGGCGGCACCGTCGTAACCTGGAATCGTCTTACCGCCGTTCGCCAGCTGGTCTAGCTGGTAAGCCCGGTAGACTGACCGGATGGCCAGCTCATGCGAAGCGGAATCGACACCCTGCATGGATTCGGGGTGGATCGACTCCCACCCGCCGGTAGGCTTGTAGCTCGCGTCGTCCAGCTCCACCCAAGAGTTGTCGCTCTCCAACGCCAACGCCTGGAGAACCCACAGGTTCTGGTATTCCGTAGGACCGCAGACCACCTGGATGTACTTCGGCTTCTCGTGCTCGATCGCGTTGTCGCTGTTCGTCATCGAATCCAGAACGGGCAGGTCTGGCCCACCGCCAACCGGGAACACCGCGTACCCACCCGTCGTCGTCGGACAGATGCGCAAACCCAGCCTCTGAGCGAGAAGGTCCATCTGCGCCGCCACATTGGACTCGCTACCCCAGTCGACCTCGAAGAAGGTGCCCGTCGGAACCTGACTCAGATCTGGACTGGACTCCCCCACGGCATCGAACAGCAACTCGAACAGCTCCCGAGTGGTCTTCTTGTCGCTCTCCGCAACCTCGCCGTCAGCGCGCCTCCGGTTGTATCGTCCACCGATCGTCGCCTGTCGCCACTTCCACCGCTTGTCGCAAACGAGGTGCCGCATGTAGTGACCGCCGCGCCGGAAGTAGTTGCTCTTGACAACACACGTATCTGGGAACCGAACTGTCGTCGCGCCGTGAGTAAGCACGAGGTCGGTGACCGTAGGAGCTACCTCCATCGCCGGAGTAACGATCACGCCGGTGGACGGACTCGCGCCGTAGGACAGCGTCATGTGACCGCCAACCGCCTGAAACCCAGCGAACGTGGAGTATGTAGGAGTCGCTGCCATTAGCTAACCGTACCTGGAGTCCACTTCTTGATGGCGGGTACATCGAACTCCGCCAACTCGTTGATCGCGCAGTTCACATCGATTCCCGCTGAGTAGGTGACCGTGTCATCGGGGTCCTTCCAAGTCGCCCCCTCGTATAGATCAACCGCAGCTACTGTCCGGCTGCGCTGGTCCTTCGAGAAGTCAAAGATGCCCGCCCGGCGTACCGTTGCCGTCACAGTATCGGGTGACATGTACGTGACGCGAGCGTTACGGACCTCCGAGAAGGTTGACGCTGAAGCGCCGTTCGCTCGGTACTCAACCGTTCCACCTGTGATCGTCGCAGTTCCCAGTGTTCCGAACGCTGTGACTTGACCACCCGTCTGCTTGAAGGTAGTGGGGGTGAGGCCCGACCCAGTGACTAGCGTTACGTCGTTCAGCTTGTTCGACACGTAAGCCACCCGCAGAGTCGAGATCGTGCCGGTTTCCCCGTAGAGGGTCGCCAACTCGATGTCGCCCTTGTCGATGTCCCACGTACCCCCGCCCGTCCCAACCCAGCGGAAGGGAGCCTGGGTGGACCGGACTCCAGTCTTCACGAAGTTGGCGGTCACAACCGCCGTACCTGTGTCGATGTTGAACCAACCCATCGACGCCACCCCAGGACCGTCGCCGACATTCAACGCCAGCGCGTTGGTAACGGTGCCGATCTTGTAGTACGTCTCCAGCGTCTCGTAGAAGGGATTCGCCGGGTCGTCCGTGTTGGTCTCGGGGAGACCGACATTGACGGTGCACTCGCTGGTGTAATCGATTTGCGACACCGCGACGGTCGATTGATCCAGCTTGTACTTCAGGTCACTCTGGGCGCGCTCGTCGAACACTACCGTCCCCGCCGCCACTGGAACTCCGTTGATCCAGTTGTCCGCGTCGTCAGCGGTATGAGGCCCTGTCGGAGTGGTTACCGAAGCCTTAGTGAGCGTCCCTGACGTGGATGTCTCCGACACATTGAGCGTGAATGGGCGTCCGTCCGCTTTGCCCTTCACATGTACCTTGGAGGTCGAGGAGTCGTACGAAACATCCGACAACTGGCTGAACTCGGGAGTCTCTTGACCAGTAGATGTCAGCGTGGAGCCAGTCGCCAGAGAGCCGGACTTCTCCAGCATGTACACAATGTCCGTTCCGATATCGTTAATCGACGTGGAGCCAATCGTCAGTACCAAAGGTGGACCGCTATCGAGGTCGATGGTGATGGTGTCAGCCGCCACCCAAGTTCCCGCAATCGCGATCGTATCCTCTTGGTACTGAGGTGCTGCACGACCGACCCAAATGTGATTCGCCATAACGTATCCTATCGAGCTGTCGGCATGATGCCCGAGAAGCCACCCGGCCCCTCAAAGAAGTAAGTCCATTCTGTGCGGAAGTCGACCAGATCGTTCCTCTGAGAGGTCGGACCAGTGAAGATCACTCTCCGTCGGTCTGTCTGCTCGAAAGCCGGGAACAATGGGTCATTCGGAAGCTGGTACACTTCAGTTCCGACCGCGTACCCAGTCTGGATACACGATCCACCTGTCTTCTGATTCACCATCTGGTAATCGGGTGGACCTATCTCGCTTTCGATAACAGCGAAACGTGGCCCGCCCGTCCCCACGTAGATCATCTTCTCCGACCACTCCTCCAAGTTCGTCGTAACGCCACCCGTCTCCAAGTACTCAGCCTCCAGCACGATCGAGAAGGTCCTGACCGTCGCCAGTTCGCCACCCTTCTGACCAGACCACGTCAAGCGTTTCATCTCGACGCCGTTGATCGAGTTGTTGGTGTACAGGACGTGCGGTGTTGCTGTGTCATCTTCGAAGTAAAGACCGGCGTCCTCGTTGTTCAGCGAGTACCCGGATTGCAGCGCGTTGATGTTCGTGATGAAGTCGGCCTGAGTGCTCGACTTGATCTCTCCGATGAGCTGCATCCGATGACGAACACGGTCCCGGTGTCCCCGCTTGGTAACGGTCCGAAACATGTCGTGAGTGGCGAGTTTGACCTCGCTGACGGGATGCTGGTAAGTGCCGTATTTGAAGTAGGTCAACGTCCGAACCTCCCGTCTTGGAGGTCACGGATGTCTCTTTGCATGTCGTTCACGGCACCAACAATCCCGGTAAACATGTCGTTGATCTGCGTGCTGATCGCCTGCATTCCCGACTTGATCTCCACGCCTGCCGACTTGATAGTTGAGTCGTCGAACTCATCCTCCACCTCGGGCTCCTCTTCTGAAAACTCCACCGGCTTAGGGCCGTGACCTATCTGAGAACTTGAAACATCCACGGACTCTTGGTCAACTTGTTCCAAAGAGCCGCCCCCGATAACCGGGGAGACGATTGATCCCGGCATCGGAGACGACTCAAACGAGGGTATCGTTGATTCTGGAAATTCCAGATCTGTTTCGGTTACATCGATGCTGTCGGGGACATCGGCTACGACGTTGGCTTCCTGTGTGACCTCAGCTTCCGGCAGGCTTGTAGTGGCCATGCTGAAGTTGAGGTCCTCAGGTTGACCAACGTCCGTAGCCGACAACTGCGGAGACTCAGCGAACTCAGCCGCCTCCGGCATATCGACCGACACGTCTTCAACAGAAAGATCGCTCGACTGCATCGGCTCGATAGGTTCAGACGTTGGCAGGTCCGGCGAAAGATCAAACTCCGCCTCTTCGACCTCATCGAAGTCAGTGGCGAACGAAACCTCTTCGGGCTCCTCCACCTCGCCGCGCAGGTCCGGTGAACTCTCGCTGTACTCGTCGTCCGGCATTTCGCCCAGTGAGTCCAGGTTCACCTGCTCGGGCATGTCAACCGACTCGTCCATACTCAGCAGGTCCATATCGGCAACGTCGTCCTGGCCTTCCTCCTCATCGAACAGGAAAGCGCCGCCGTCCTGCTCGAAAGAGTACGGGTCTTCGGCAAGGTAGCCGTCGTCTTGGAGTTCTTCATCCATCGCTCTGCAGTTCCCTCGCCCACGCCTCAGCTTCTTCGATGATCAAGGCGTTGCGCCTGACAATGTCGTCGTCTGGGAAACTCCCTACGGCTCGGCACTCCCGGTGGAACAACCAAGCCAGTTTGTTTCGATACGTTAGTGACCTACTGCTGTCAGGCGTCCCCTTAGGGCAACCCGACGGCTCTTGACACGGTGCTGGGGTGTACCTCTCTTGCGGGACGCCCCACTTCGTTACCAGCTCTCCATTCGATTCGTTGTATTGGTACTTCAGGCAATGCTGGCAGTCTCGGGATTCAAGTCGGGGGTGAAGGATGGCCAGCCTCACCCCGTTCGCTAGTTTTTTGCCGCGTCCTGCTGGTCGTCTCTTTCCTTGGGCTTGTTGCCCATGATCTGCTCGAACATCGAAGGCTTGGCCGCCGGGTGGATCTTCTCGATGTGTTCGATGTCCGGGGGGACGGTGGACTCGTCTCCGTTACGGACGTTCCATTCGACAATCGCGCTGGCGATCGCCTCGTTGATCACATCCTCCCTGTCAGCGCGAGTTTCTCTGAGACCCATCTTGTCGTAGACAGCCGCGCGACTACGACCAACCTTCGGCCGGAACAGAAAGCGGATCTCGTCGTGAAGACCCTCCTTCGCCAAGATCAAGCCATCTTGCGTGTAGCCGTCGTAGATGTAGGAACAGCTCATGGTTACCCTCGTCGGTCAGTGTTAGACAGCAGAGTCGTTCGTCACCACAAGTTCCTTCGCCGACGCCGTCTCTAGCGCCGAGTACTTGAGGTGTTGAGCGATCTCCTTCTTTCCTCGAATCACGGGCGTCCGCGCTTCAAGATGAAGTGCGGCCCAGTCGAACTTTGTGGAAACAGCGGAGTTCGTGAAGGTCACGTCACCAGCGATCGCCGAGATGCCGGTCGTGTAGAGTGCTTTCTCGTTGGCGGAGAAATACGGGATCGTGAATTCAACCGTGATCTTCCGCCAATGCGGGCAGATCGAAGTCGGCGTCAGCGAGTTCGTGAATCGCAGGTCAAGTCCGTTCTCAATCGTCATCCGCCAGTTCATCATGGCGATGGCGTTTCCGTCTAGATTAAGCGCCGTCGTCGAATCGCTGTGGACTAGTGGTTGGTCAGCTAAGGTGGTTCCAAGCGTGATCGAAGGCCAAGCGCCTAGCGAAGCCTGAGCCACTCCCAGGAAGTCCATCCGCAGTTCGAGCAGACCGCCAGCCTGACTGCTGAAGACAGCGCGGTTGACCTTGCTCTCCGCGTAGTCGTAGAGAACGCCGTCAAGATCTTTGCCGATGATGCAGTCGGGGATCGTCTCCGCGAGCGCGAATGTGTCGGTAGACTCTGCCGCGCCCAAGATGAGCGGGAGGAGTGTGTCGAGATCCAACGGAGACGGATGGCAGACGATCGGACCTCGCACAAAAGTAGCCTGAGCGCGGTTACGGTTGGTGTGCAAGGACCGAGTGTTCCGAATCCCGTCACTGTTGACGTGGGTTTGCACCTGCTCGACGCCCTCACGGACGAAATCGAGGTACAGAGCGGAAGAACTAAGACTCGCAGCCTGCTCGATGCAGACCCGTCCTTGAGCGCCATGGGCAGCGTTACATGCCATTGTCAGTTTCCTCTCGTTTCACGAGACACACACAAGATGGCCATCGTTGTGGCGTCGTAGTTATCGCGATACTGTTTCGGGAGCAAAACACGCCCGAACTTAATCCGGCATGTGTAGACGGAGACCACCGTCGATAGCCGTTGGTTTATGAACTCGCGTCGGATCTTCTGTCGCCACGTTCCAAGCCTCGCCATGTTGTCCAGCTCACTGCCGCCCGTCCCACGGATGACAGTGACCATGATCGGATAGACGATGTCGTCGCAGCTGTTCGTTCCGGGTAGTTCGTGTTCCTGCAGCGGAAGGTGGACGGTGATCCCAGTGTGAATTCGGTTTCGCTCAAGATCCCAAGGGGCCTTCCTGATCACGACGTTGTTGTCGCCCAAGTCCGAGAGACTGAGCGCGTCGATCTGGTTTTTGATGTCGGTCATGCAGTCGTTGAGAACAGCCATGTCAAACTCACACGGACGGATTTACTGTTTCGTCGGGAATGGTGGACCAGCCGCGAGTGTGGAACGGCGCGGCCACTCCGGCGTTGGCTGAACCCCTGTACCGCGCTTCAGCAGCACAGGCGTGCTTTAGTGCGTTGTGCGCTAAGGCGGCTCGCTGTCCGACATCCTTCTGGTTGGTCAACACCGCGAACTCGGACTCGCATAGCCGCAGGAAGTAGTTGAGCATCGAGTCCGACGTAAGGTCGAGCGGATCGCTGATCGTGTACGCCACCGCTGTACCGGCAATCCCTGGGACAGCGTCGAGCGTGATCGACGTATTGCTCCCAACAGCATCGACGATTCGGTATACCGAGTAAGGATTAGACCCCTCTCGGTTAGTTGGCGCTGTTGCTGATGTACTGAATCGGATGACTCCCCCATCGTGATCCTCAGTCGTCCAGACCGTGCTGGACCCCGTGACTGTGGTTGACGCGGCAGTGAATGTCACCGTACCGGTGCCGTAGCTGTAGGTGCTGAGCGGCCTGGGAGCCGCCTTGTAGGAGAACTGGTAGGTCCGCGCTGTCGACGGCGGCGGCGAGAACGTCATGTTCAGCGCGCCGTAGTAGTTACCGTCGGCGTTGATCGTGAACATCACCGGAGTGCTGGGGATGTGGTGAAGTGTGCTGTGACCGAGAACCTCGTTGTTGTCGGCGTACCGAATCGGATAGTCTCCGATGACATCCCACGCATCGTCCATCGTCCTGAAGTTACACGGGAACGGGTAGCTCGCCCGGTAGATGATGTACGAAGTTCCCGACGCTACGTTGGCTCCAGGGTTCTCGCTGGCTGGAAGGACAATGTTGGTCGAGTCGGTGTAGGACTCGATCGGGTAGTGTGCTTGATCGGATGCGAGGTAGATCCGGTAGTACTTGGCGTTCGTTGGGAACGTCGCTCCGGTCAACGTCACCGTGCGAGTCGAGTGGGTATACGCAATGCTCCCCGTGTCCTGAGAAGCCTCTGTTCGCAGTGAGTGCCGCCGCTCGTAGTAGTTCCAGCGATGACGGAAAGGTATGTCGCGGTAAGCCCGCTGGATGGCGTGCTTGACCTGCTTGTCCTCCCGACCCGTGGTGTCGCAATCGAAAACCGTTCGCAGGTGATCGACAGCGTCCTCGTAGGTGTAGAGCTGGATACTCATAGATCAGTCCAGGTGCTTGTTGTTGCCGTGTTTCTCGATGATTTCGCTTCTCGTCTGAGCTACGTTCAGATCCGGGTTCCTCTTCTTCGCCTGAGCCAACTTACGGGCGACGATATCCTTGGCGAGTTTGACTCGCTTCTTGATGACACGCTCAGGCTGTGCGGGAACCTCCTCTTCGCCAACCTTCACCGAGCCCTCACAGGGAACTCCCCGCTCGATGCACCTCTCGCGAACATCAGCGCGGGACTTAACAAACGCCTTGGGGTCGCCTTCATAGTCAGCGAGCCCCGGCTGATAGAAGTCGCCCGGCATAGGCGTGTAGCCCTTCTGCTTTGCTGTCTCGACGATCCGATCTAAAGCCACTTCGTCGCCTTCGAACTGCTTGTCCAGAGTTCCGACCCCAGCCATAAAAGTCGAGTCCGTCACGCACCCGAACGCCTGACCCGACTCGACCATATCGTTGAACCGCTCCTTGTCCCGCTTCTTCGTAGACGAATCGAGGGGAGGATCGTAAACCTTCTTACCGTCCACAAACGAAACGTCGTGGACCTTCCCGTTGATCTTCACCTTGTACGCTACCGTCATTGGTCCCGGTTCCTGATTTGAACACGTCGCCGCTGCGACCTCTTGTAGAACTTCCCGCCTCCGCCACCCGCTGCGGCGGTGTAATGGACAGTGATATCGAACACGTCCACTTCGGCGTCCCCCGAATCCATGTTGTCGTCAACCCGCATAGCCACGCCAAACGTAGACGCGTTGACATCCGTAGAGGAAAGGGTCAGCCCCCATAAATCAGACGCGCCGCCGAAGCTGATGAATGTGAGTGTTGATGTGTTGAGGCCGGTTGACGCCGACTTGTCAGTACCTGAAATCGTCCCACCTTTGACCAACTTCACTTCTGTTTCGAAGATCGCGAACGCAGTCTGCTTAGCCTTAAACCTCGCCGTGATTCCGTCGATTGTCGCGCCGCCAGGAACACTGAACCCGAAGTTGGTAGCTTTCAGGTACTCCGACGTTTCACCTAGCCCAGTGAAAGAAGCTGAGGCAACACTCGCATCTTCGGTAGTCGCATTCGTCGGGCTAGACCACGCGACATCACCCAACGTAGCGTCACTAGCAACAGTCGAAGGTGTCTGCTGTTCGGTGGTCATTCTTGGATGTACCGGATGAAGCCTGTCACTCGGATAGCCGACCCCAGCGCGATTTGGAACGCCTCGCCCTTGACGCAGCGAAGGAATGGAACAACTCCCCCAGCTGGGACATCAATCCCATCACCGGCAGCCCAACCGAAAGGACCAACCTTCACCGTCGCCGCCGACCGAAAGTCGATGTCGGTCGTACCTGCGGAAACCAAGTACACCTCGTGCACCGTGATGGTCTCGCCACTGGCCGCAGCAACCACTTCGTGGGTGGCTATTGTGTTCTCGTCGAAGTTGACGGTCACAAGTTTTGTAGTGTCATTCAGCATCGTCGCCGTCCTCGCCCGTCTTATCGAGCAAAAGTTGTTGTTGCTTCAAGCGAACGTCCGCTTTCTTCAGCTCCAGTTCAGCTTCCTTGATCTCCACGTCCAGCGCCTTCTCCTCCACGCTGTACTGAGAGATCGCCACGTCGGCAGCTGACTCGATTGCCGCAGCATGAGACGCCGCTTCAGCCTCGTCTGACTTGATTTGGGCGTCCCGAAGTTTCAACTCCGATTCAACCCGCTTCAGCTCGGCATCCTGCTGCTTGTCCGCAGCGTCCGCCTCCTTGACCCCCATCTCCAACTGAGCCTGTTGGGCAGCCGTTTCCAGCTGGACCTGAGACCGCTGTATGTCGAGCTGCGCTTTCTGCTGATCGATCTGCAGACGCTGAGTCGCCGACTGGGAGTCGAGTTGGATCTTCTGCAGCTCAAGCTGTTTCTTCTGGAGTTCAGCTTCGCGGTCCTGCTGCTCGAACTGAAGCATCTGTTGTTGCTGCTGTTCCTGCTCGGGGCTGACCTGTTGCTGACGCGGCCCCATCTTGATCTCGTCAACCTCCATCTGGAGCGCCTCGCCCCAGTTGTCGATGAAAGCGTTGAGCGGTCCGGTGTCGCCGGTCATGTCGGCGTGCTTGTCGAGTGTTGGGAAAATGGTGGCCGCCACAGCGTTGATATTCTCGGCGTCCTTGTCGTGATCCGGCTTCCGCATACTTCCGGCGGTGACCGTGGCCCGCATCTCGCGCATCACCAGTTCCATCGGTTCGGAGACGATCTTTTCGTCCCACAGCTGGGCGCCGACGCTGCCGACAAGGTCACGGACATCCTTGCCTTGGACGTTCCACCGGGCGACGAACTTCTCCATGTCCGCCAACTGGTCCATCCACGATTCGACCCGCTCCGACATGTGAAGCGGCCGGATCTGTAGGTTCTTTTGCTTGATCTTGCTATCGGTTGCCGAGCGCGATTGAGTCGAGCTGAGACCGTAGAGCAACTCGTTGAGGCCGACTCGCTGCTCGAATAGGTGGGTAATCCGGTCGATCATTTCGAAGGCGTCCCGGTTGACCTCCGGCTGCTTGATCCACTGGATGCACTTATTGAGGTCGCTGTTGACCTCGGAGAGTTTGATCACGGCTAGGTCAGCCGCTGACTTCAACGGTCCTTCCACATCGGCCGCCGCGCGTTCCAGAACCGCAATGATGTCCCGAGAGCTACTCCACGTTCGACCCGCCAGATGCGAGATGAAGATGTTCAGGTACGTAAGTTCGCCGAGCCCTGGCGCCATCGGCGCGATTGGATAGGGGGAGATGGGGTTCGGGTAGAACTCCAAAACAGCACATGGCCAACGGTCGTCGCGCCAGAATGGGTGCTTCCAGCGGAACCGTCGTTCGATCTGCTCGTCGGTCTCGCTCTCGATTGCCTTACTGGGAGCATTCAAAGGCCAGTCGACCCCGTCCGTTACCGCTAGATAGCAGTAGTCTCCACAGACTTCATCGAGTGTTTCGCGCAGTGTCGTGTCCACGCCGGACATCCGACCGCCCACGCCCATCTTGCTCCACACCTTGTAGACCACCATCAGGTCGTTCGTTTGACCCTGACGACGATGGTGAGAAGCCATGTCGTTGCCAGCCTGCTCGCCCCGACCGTTGTGGCTCTCGTTCGAAGCGTGACCTCGCAGAGAATCCTTCGGCAGCTTGAACTCCCGCTCGAACTCCCAGTACGGCTTTACTTCCTTCTTGCAGATCCACCACGCATCCGCCAAGGAGGTGCAGTCGGGGTCGTAGTAGAGATTGTCCTGCGAGTCGTAGAAGCAACCTGACAGCGTCCTGTCGCTGCCGGGCATGTGGTAGTCGCTGGGCCACAGAACTCCGCGACCGGTGATGAGCGCATCGGTGATCGCGTAGTTGGCGTGCTGAGCAAGACCTCCGTTCGGCATCTCGTCTGGAGTGTAGTTGAGGTACATCTCCATCAGCTGATTGCGAATGTCGTCGTCCCCGTCCTTCTCCGCTTGCTTCTGCTGAGCGAACTGGAACAGGTCCATCCGCTCGGGGCCGAACGTATTCTCGTCGAACTCCAGCTGTTTCCGCTGGCGGATCGCGCGGACTGGGTTCTGTTGGTACATGGACGGGCCGAAGATCGAGACCAGCTCGAACCCCTTTTGCAGGGTGATCTTGAATCTCGGCTGCATCGACCCATTCATGTACTTCGACTGGAACTCACGCTCCCACATGAACCCCAGCTCGCCACTGAAGAAGGAGTGACACTGCTTGGCGACTGTGTCCCAGCTGCGTCTCTTGTCAATGGCTTGATTAATCTTCCCAAGCCAACCGCGCGTAATGGGCCTCATCACCTCCGGCTTGGATGCAGCCTCGGCGGCGGTGGGGGCGAGTAGTCCGCTATCTTTGGTCTGGGAAATCATCCGGCTTCACTAACTAGGTTGAGTAATTGGTTCCGCTCGGTTCTGGATGAGTTCGGCTATCTGCAGCTTCGTCCATCCAGTCAGTTGGCTCTCGATCTGCTCGGTGTTCTGGCCCTTGTCGTAAAGCTTGAGGATCTTCGTCCGGTCGTCGTCTTGCTTCGCCAGCTTGGCCATTGACTCTTCACGAAGTCGGGTCAACCGAACGTCGCGAGCATGTTGCGCTCGCCGCCTGTTGACCTCTTCATCTCTCGAACTCCAAGTTCCGTACCGATCGATGATCTCCTCACGCGCACTGTCCTTGTAGTGATGCACGTTCTGTCTGCGAACAAACTCGTTCGCATACTTGGGAATCGTCGCCAGCTCCAAACATCCGTTGCCCGCGATGTCGAGTACGATCGAGGCGACCGGCTTTTGGTCCATGTCGCCCTTCTCGAAAAACAGGACTGTGTCGCCGACGATGAGATCTTTCGACGGCTTGCGTTCAGCCACGGGCGCTACT
The DNA here is from genome assembly GCA_002690445.1 of Candidatus Pacearchaeota archaeon. The sequence goes on along the minus strand of NZER01000412.1, from coordinate 10,646 downwards.
GCTTGGTCTTCTTTCTTCGGTCGTCCAACTTTTTTCGCCATCACAAACTCCCTCGTTAAGGTTCCTACTGGCCCGAACCTGGGCCACAGTAGATTTGCATCGACTCTTCTTTCTTCTTCGGCTTCCACTCCTCGCGAAAGTACGTCAGCGCCGGACTAGCCGACATGACGTAAGGCTTCGGCTTGATGTACTGGTAGGCTCCGGCGCACCAGTACCGAAGGCAGTCGCAAAGCGGATCGATTTGCCTTGGCGCTGGCTTCTCCCCCACCTCAGTATCGGACGTGGGGTGTTCTTCCTTTTGGTAACCGGCGACCTGTTTGATGAAGTTGGGAACCGCCTTCGTTATGATCCGCATCACTGGGCGACCAGTCGGACCGATGTACATCGCGCCGCGAACGCACTCGATTCCTCCCATCAAGTCGTCCGACGACATGCGGAATGAACCACCTGTAGAGATGCACCGCAGACCCTCTTTCGCGAAAGCGTCTTCGTAGTGCTCGCGGATTGTCTTGGAGAACCCTTCTGGAGTCTTACGACCTGCGCGGCTATCGATGATGAAGTATTGGAACTGCTGCCGAACAGCTTTGGAACGGACGTGCTTCGCCATCATTCGGGCGTCGGTCCCTGGCAAGTACAGTTCGTTGTAAACAACGTACACCTCTGTCCCGCACGACTTGGCGACATCAGGCGGTGCGATAGCTGTGAACAGCGCTCCGGGGTGGGTGTGACCTGGATCGACAATCAAACCGCGACACCAATCGTCGGGCGGCATCCCTTCGTTGCGTTCGAGAATCTCGTCAGCTAGGTCCTTGTCACTCGAATACCTAGGCGGCGCTCCGTGAACAGACTCTGAGAAGTTCGGGTAGATCCTTGTCGGTCCAGTTACGAACTCCCCGTAGTCGCGAGACTGGATCTCTTCTTCTGACCAACCTTCACGACGCTTCCTCTTTTCATCCTCGTCGATGTATGGGTTGTCGGAGAACCGCAGAACCAACTCTTCCACATCCGGCTTCTCGCGAACACCTCTTTCGATTTCCGCTTCTTGCTTTTGAGCGCGCTCACTGATCTTTAGAACAACGTGAGAGCCGTGTCCTGGCCACACCGACCAAACGATGCGACCCTTGCGGTCGGAGATCCGCGCCTGCCACTCGCTGTAGTGCTTGGGGAACCTGATGCGCTCATCGATCCAAATGTAATCGACGGGATCACCCATCTTCGCATCGGCGACCGACGTGAAAGCGTAGATCTTTGTTCCATTCAACAGCGTGCACTGCGTGAACAGATTGGACGCCTTCTCTTTCCAGCCCCACCCCTTGGGATCAATCAGACGGGAAGGGATCACCGGCGGCGACGGCTTGCGTTCCATCTCCCGATGAGAATCGGTGGTCGGGTCGTACGGTCGCCACAGGTTGGTGTGCTCGTCGCGGATGATGTCGAACAGACCCTTCTCGAACAATAGGCGGTACAGTGTTTGAGCGATGTGCTTCTCTCCCAAGCCGATACACCACATCGTCATTGGTCGGGACGATCGGTGGGCGTGAGCGTGGGGCTCGTACAAGGGTATCGGCTTGTTGAGCAGGTCCATCACCGGGATACCAGTAGCCGCCGACCCGAACAGCAACGCAGCGCAAACTGACTTGCCGCTTCGATTACCACCACGTAATAAAAGTTCTGAGGCCGAACTGTGGAACACTTTCTCTTGGTGGGGAAGCGGCCGGAATGTCGACAGCGTTTCCTTCTGCAGCATCGCCCGGTGCTTGGCCAGCTTGACGAATCGCTCTCGTTGAGCGGTAGCCAGAATCTTGACGTGCGGCTCCTCCGCGATGATCTCGTTGGGGCCGTCGCGGGACTCTTGGGGCGTTCCTTCATTGTAGCGCGAACTGTTCTCCAGCTGCGCTTGTGCGGCCGCCATCTGCTCGGGAGTAAACTCAAGCGGGTTGTCGGTCATCATCTTCAATGATTCTCTCTAGTTCCGCCATCTCATCCACACTCAACTCTTCTTCGGCTTCGTCAGAATCTCCGTAGTCGCGTTCGGATTCTTCGTGGACTTCATCCGGCTGCAGCTCGAACTCCGCATCGATCGTCGGGCCACTTGCCAAGACGTTGAGTCCCATCTCGTCCGTGATACGAATAATCTCAGCACTTACGTCGTCCAGGGACATCTCGTCGATGTCGTTGTGGTTTGGCCTGTGCGATGCAGCTTCCATGTGAAGCTGGACCATGTGTCGGTAGTAATCGAGAACGACCTTTCCGCCGGGCTTATCCAACGCAGCTAGATCAACTTGGGCCTTCCAGTCCGCACAGAACTTCTCGATCCCGCCGTGCAGCCGGATCATCTCGTCGCAGATCTCAACGACTTCGCTGAACTTGTCCGCCGACTTGGCGACGATCTCCGCTGTTTGTTTGAGCGCCCGATCCCTGAGGCGCCTTCGCTGGTTGGGAGCCTCCATGGTGGTGCGCTCGTTGGCGATCAGGCCGTTCTTCTCGCTCTCTTCCCGAGCCCGACGATTGCACTCCCGGCACCACCCGTTGCTTCCCCACTTGGGAGAGCGGTAAGGCTTCTCGCAACCTCTACACTTGAGCCTCTTGCGCGCTTGAATTTCGGCATCTCGTCCCATTTGGCACCCTCGCACAAAAAAAGGCCGCGAACCCGCCGCTTCGCCGGTTCGCGGCCGGGCCAAACCCAGCAAATCCTGGCACGGATTACGTGTAGGGAAGGTTGACGAAGATTCGTCCTGTCTCGGTCGCGGAGATCTCGGCCAGCGCGAAACCGAGGTCGTACTCAGTGGGCGGTGACGACGCATCGGCGATGTAACCACTCGCCGCCGTAGCAACCGGAACTTCGGCGGTGATGCCGGATCCGCTGTCGATGGCCTTTGTGGGGCCGTGGACAACAATCCAAAACCACGAACCGTCGGGGACGCCAGCGGCGGGAAGATACTCATCCACCACGCCAGCCGGGTGAGCAGTAGCACCAGCGGCGGCGTCCACCTCTTGGAACACCGCACCGGCTTTGTACTCAACAACTACTGACGGAAGCAGAGCGCCGCCAGAGCTGTTCTTCACGAGGCGACAAGTCACCTTGTTGTTGCTGTTCCGCGTTTTGACTCCAGACACACTGAAGTCGACATCGGGAAACTCTTTGGTGAGACCTTCGGTGTCGTCGGGGACACTCGTCCACGAGATACCACGTCTCATCATTCCCATACCTGCACCAGCCATCGATCACCTCCTCAGTTAAAGTGGGCTGCCGACTGCATTCTCGCTCGTCGACATATCTACCCTCTAAGCATCACGCCTCTCGCGCCCAGGTGCCTACGACCTGCGTGATGTACCAACCGGCTGACCCATCGCCGACGACCTCAATGAGATCACCGACCGCGTCAGTCCCCGCCGTATTAATCGCGTCCTTGTCATCCGCGACCGTAAATCCATCACCGATGATCTGGTCCGCCGAATTGGGCGACACGGAAAATCCGGTAGTCGCGCTCACCGTCTTCACAAGGAATCGGTATCGGAGACCGGAGACCGTGGCCGGAAGGGTGGCCACAAGATCCACGGCGTCGACAAGGAACAACTTCCCACTGTCGGCGGCGGTCAAAGTCCAGCTGGCGGTCTTTGTCTCGACAACAACAGTAGGTTCTTCGATGAGGCTTTGGATGTCCTTGGCCGCAGCCCGAGACCCCAGCCCGCTCATCAAAGAGCCGATCGTCCCGTTTGAAAAAGTTCCCATCAGTCCTACTCCTTCCGGGGATGCTTAGGCGATGTCTTCGATCAGCGCGAAGTGCTTGGGCTGATAACGTGCATTGCCAAAGAAGCCCGCCTTGAACAGGTAGGCGTCGGACTTGATGTCGTAGAACGGCCCACGGGTTGCGAACAAAACTTCGTCCCAACTGGCCAGTTCCATCTGGTTGACGTTGATGCCGTACGCCTTCGTCGCCGGAACGTCGAACTCGTACTTGCAGATCACACCGTCTTGGTTGATCGAGCCTTGGAAGCCCAGGTCACGCGCCTGCGGGTGAGGCGTGATCACTCGGAACTTGGTCTCGTGGTAGTCCTGCAACCCGTTGAACTTGTTGTTGCCCATCATGTAGCAGGACGGGATGCCGTCCTCGCCACCGTTCTTGGTCAACCAAGTCGTGGTTCGCCGCAGGATCTTGCCGCAGTTGTCTTCCCACGCTGTCGTCGGCCCCCAGTTGGTGCTGGTGGCGTTGACGATCACAGGGGAAAGGTAATCGTACGAAGAGTCACCGTTGCCGTCGGGCCAGTCGGTAGCGACCGCCGCATTCGGGGAAGTGGTGAGATCGGTCGACCAACTGCCGCCCTCGTTGCCAAGCGCCGTCGACTTGCCACCGTAAGTGTCGGATGGCTGAGCGACGATGTCGGCGGCGACCGTCGTGCCTTGGCCCAAGAAGGACTCCAGGCCGTGCAGTCTGTTGCCGTTGGCGGCGGCGTAGCCGTCGATGTACAGTTCGCTGTGGAAGTGGGAGTCGAGCGACTTCTTCAAGTTCGGCATGATCCGCTTGTAGCGGTTGATGATCGCAGTCGAGCCCTTGTTCATCAGGCTGTTCTTGTAATCCATTTTGTCGGTGACGACGTACCCGCGAACATCAATGTTCAGCTGACGGTAGAGGTCGTGCTCGTCGAATGAGTACTCGCCACTCGCACCATGAGACTGGACGGGCGGTTGATCGAATTCGACGTTCCAGTAGCAGGACTCGCCTTCTTCATTGAAGACGACTCGGCCAGCTTCCGATAAGAGTCGCAGGAACAGCCGTCGTCGAACCGTAAGATCAGCCGCACCAGCGAAGTACTTTCGGGCAGTCGTGTTGACTACAGAAAGAGCCTCAGCCATTTTCTCGCTCCATTACTTAGGTGAAACCTTGTTTCTTCGCCTCTTCGTCCAGCATCTCTGAAAAGTCCAAGTCCCTCGCTGTTCGCGTGGCTGCGGAGGCTACCTTGCGGCTGGGCTCCGGCGCGTCCACGATCCGCTGCTTCTCTTTTGCGAACTCTTCCTTCAACCGGTTGTTCGTTTGGGCCGGTGATTCAGAAGGTTCGTGTTGAGAAGCGGATGGCGGGACGGCGCTCGCTGCGGCGGACAGCGGCGGACTTGTACTCTCACCCTCGTTCCCCTCGTTGGTGCTCGCACTCTCGACCACGGGTCGTCGCCAGCGAGAAATGGCGTACTCGTTAATGTATTCTTGATTGGGATCATCAATCCCAAAGTGCTTCTGGGCGAACTCTTTCGCCTCGTCGATCAGATGGGCGAATTCAGTTCCACCGTCCGTCAGCTTCGCCAGCCCAGAGGCGTCGTAGAGGTAGTCGCCCTTCTCATCTAGCTGATAGAGATCTTGGCGGTTCTCCACCAGGAACGTGTCCAGTTCGCTCTGAACCTGCACGGTCTTGTCGCGAGACTCCAGGGCTTCACTAACCGCCTTGGCGACCCGTTCGTCGAAGTCACCGATTTGGTTTTGGACGATGTTCTCAGCCATCTCCCGCGCTAGTTGCGGGAAATCTCTGACGAGTTGCCGAGCCCGATCGGATTCCCATCTCCTCGCTTCTGTCAACTTGTCGGCGATTTTGGGATCAACCCAGTCCTTAGCGGCGACGAACCGCTGTTGGTCCACGTCGAAGGTGACATCACCTCGCATGACCAACTCTTCCCAGTCGGGATTGACTTCGGGCGGCTTCCAATCGCTGAAGAGTTCCTCTGGCTGTTCTGTCGGCTCCGGGGTGGCCTTCGCATCTTCACGCTGCTTTTTCCACTCTTGGAACTCAGGGTCCTCGGAGATTTCATTGAACTCGGAGAGTTGCGACTGGACGTTTCGTAGTTCTTGTTGAGCCTCGAAGCCACCGGTCGCGTGTGTTTCCAGGTACTCAACGAAACTCTTGTCGTCGTTGAAACCGGTTACGTTGACACCCTTCTCCCGATACATGTCGAGGATGGGTGTCGTTGGCTGTCCTGTCGGCTCGGGTGGAGGATCCCCAAACAACTGCTGCTGGGAATCTTCTGGAGGTTTTTGATCGGGCGGCAAAGCGCTCTCAGGATCGGGAGCGGACTGGTTTTCCCCGCTCTCACTGCGCGATTGGCGAATCGCATCATTGAAAACATCGAGCGGACTACCCGCGTTAATGGGTGCTCCCAATGGATCTCGTTCGCCGCCATCTCCGTTAGCAGACTCGCTTTGCTTCGCCATCTTTCGCCTCACCCTCGTTTTTAGGCGCGCGCCTGATAATTTGGCGCTGACGAATTGGGAATAACGGGTCGTCTAGAGTGATGTCAAGAGAGATGGAACCACACCGAATGGATTAATTTCGAATCTCGCGGAGGAATTTCTCGTTGCGTCTTTTTGACAACCGTCGCTATAATTCCCGAACATCGAACTGAAGATGTCGGACCTAATCTGTAATGGAGTGAATTCATGGTGGTGTACTGCGAGCGAATCATCGACGAAGATTACTTCTACGTGAGTGACCCGCCCGCCGACCTTAGAGTGTCTGAAGCGCTCCTGCGCCGCTGGATTCGAATCGGGATCTTGGGCCACACCGATCGAAGGTTCGAAGGCGAAGACACGCGGGATCGGGTGAAGCTGGAGATGTTCAAGTTCCCGAATGGAACTGCGACCAGCAGAGAAGCACTGCGACGGTTCTATCTCGCGATCAACAACCAGTCCGCGCGGTTCAGGGGAGAAGTCCTTTGATTCTCCAGGGGAACTTGCTATCGTGTGATTCTCCACGATGACGATGTGAGTCCCGCACGCGCGCAAAGGAAGAGAAGATGAAAGACAGCAGTGGTGCGAAGAAGGGCGGCGGCAACAGCGGCCGCGACGGGAAGACGTTGACTCGCCTTCCTACCAAGAAGCTCCAGAACGTCAAAGGCCGCCAACTCGGCAAGAGTCGCGGCAAGTAGCTGGAGCGTTTGACTAGTCTAGATAAGGTGAACAGCCGCGTAGGAGTGGATCCTAGCGGCTGTTCTGGCCACTCACCCTGTGGAGGAGGATGACTGTGACTATCGATACTCTATTGCGCTGCGGTCGCTGCAGCAAGATGAAACCCGCGATTCATTACGCTGGCAACCCCAAGGGCGGTCTATTCCAGCACTGTGAGCGGTGTCGTCTCGAAAACCTTCTCACCCCCAAAACCAAACGGCTCTATCGCGAAATCCTCTTGGAGGATGACCCCAGTCGGTTGAACGACATCAACATGCGCGTACGGAAGCGCAGGGGGAAAGGCAGCGGAAAGGTCCAAGGCCGCATCAACGAACTGCAATCGCAGATCGACCAGCTGGCCCTCTTCAACTCGCACCCGGACGATACGTACCGCAAGCCAAAGCTGTTCCAGTACATTCGCGTGAGCGACGAAAGGCAAGCGGAATCGGGGTTGGGGTTAGAAGCGCAGCGGCAGAAGCTGGAGATGTTCTCGCAGATTTTGTGCAAGGACCACGACATCGAGATGGGAGAGTGTTTCGCCGATCCTGCGGTGTCAGCGGCGTTGGTGCCGTTTTTGGAGAGGCCAGCTGGAAAGAGTCTCAACTTGGCCTTGCGTAGAGGCGATCATGTCGTGTTTGCTGTTCACGATCGCGCATTTCGCAGCATGAAGGACTTCGTACAGACCAAGGCGTTCTGGGAAGCCAAGGACGTGTCGCTCCATTTCGCAAACCTGAATCTTGACTCGACCACGCCGATGGGGCAGATGATCATGTCGATTCTGGTGTCCTTCGCTGAGATGGAGTCTCGGATGATTGGTGAAAGGACTTCGGCGGCTATCCAAGCTGGTCGGCAGGATGGCCGCTGGTGTGGAATGGCCCCGAAGGGGTTTAAGAACTGTCGCAGGGGTGACGGTGGTCGCAGCCTTCGTGTGGACGCTGGACTTCACCCCTGGATGCGGTTGGCTTTTGTCTACAAGACGATGCACGGGCTAACGATGAACTCGATCAGTGACGCACTGGAGTGGTTCCACTCTAAGCGCGACGGCCGAGAGCCACTCAGGGACCGGGCCAATCGATACTTCAGCCCGAGCTGCGCGTATCGTCTAATGGTCAACTACGCTACTCACATTCGAGGTATCGATAAGATAAGCGTGGCGAGAAGAACGAGATTCACGTTGTGGCTGGAGAAGCGGTACGCCAACTACTGCCGACAAACAGTCCGCCCATCTCTGCAGAACCCGAACCCAGTACCGCGAGACGATGTGAGCGACGAGCTATCTGATGAAGTAAATCGCGAGATGGAGGCCGCCCGCAGAGAGCGAGCGGCGAAAGCCGAACCGGAGAACATGAATGTCCACACCATCAATCGATGACCCGACCGCCAAGTTCCGGTGTGTGTGTGGAACCTTGTGCGTTGGCGTGGAGTCAATGGAGCAGCACCTGGGAGGCTGCTTAGCGGGGAAGCGTTACGCGATGTTTGCTCACTTAGTGAGAGAGGCTGAGGCCGGGCGGCTCCCCTTCTGCGGGACACAGCATGACAAACTGGAAGCGTAACCACTCAGAGGTGTTTCACCTCACCAAGTTCCAAGTGAAGATCGTGATCATCTTGTTAGAACGCCCGTTCGGGATGGCCACGATCAAGGAGCTGGACGCGATCATCTACCCGTACAGCAAAGTGCGGTGGCCGAAGAGAGTGGGCCTAGTGCGGCGGTCCGTGAAGAACCGCGACGACATCTTTCGTTTCAACAAGGAGTCGGATACGGCCGTGCTGATCGAGCATCTCCGCGAAGACCCCGAGTGGGTAGATGTCATCTTGGGTGAGGCTCCCGAGCTGACGCTGGCGAGCATCGAGCTGCAGGAGATGAAGGACGCGACTCACATCTACCGCTGGAACGACATCGCGCATCTAACGGGGCGCCCCTGCAAGATCATCAAGGACGCACCGGGGGACAACTGCTATAAAGTTGTCACTGTACGTTTCCACGATGGGGACGTTGTCGAGTGTCGCAGGAACGCTATCCGCGAGATCAATCAGACTGTTTGAAGCGGGAGACAACCTGTCCGACCGTTTCCAGTCCGGCGGCGGCGATGAAGACGACGATGATCGACCTCAGCTCGGTCTCATCGAAGTTAGTGGCGTTCAGCTTCAGAACGATACACATTGTCGCCATCAGCACGACCAGCCGAGCTAGGCTCCAGACTGGATGGCGAACATCCGTTGCCGCCTTGGACGCGCGCGTAGTTAGTTTTTCAGGCCCCATAGTGGTCTCATTTTTTGAGTGAGTCTTGCATGTTTGCTGCGTGGGTGGCTGCCTGCTGACGATCTTCACCGGCGAGACACTGCAGCGCCTTCCCGGCGTGCATTAGAGCGTCGTTTGTCCTCACCGTCGAGAACGGCGCGTCGACACTCCTGTGCTGATCGTCGAGTGAGGCCAGTAGCTCGGTCTGCTTGAGCATCGCCGCTGTAGTCTGGATGTTGGTTTCCTTCAGCGTCTTGACTAGCGCCATGTGCTCGTCGAACGCATCCGAGACCTTGGGGCTTATCTTTTTGAGCATCGCCCAGATGACCCACAACAAGATAAAACAGAACGCCCCCGGTATCCCGACGGTCGCTACAAATGAGGCCACTTGGTCAAATGACACTTTTTCGCTTGCCATCTTTCTGCCGATTTTAGTTGCCCGGTTATGTCCGCAATTCGCGATGGGCTATTCGGACGGTGTCGGCAAACACCGCTCCACGTCTCGGGTGAGGCGGGCGGCCCCCCGCCGATCCCTTTTCTCGAAGCGATTCTATCCTTCTCCTCCGCTTCAGTGCAAATCACCGCGCCTTGAGTGGCTTGAGTGGCTTGAAAAGGGATCAGTCGGCTACGATTCGTCGCCTCATGGTTCGAGTCTCGTTTGGGTTCCTCGCTCGGTGGTCTGGATTGCGTCTATGATTCGCCGTCCGATCCACTCTGTGTACGCTGGCGGGATCGCTTGCGTTGCCTCATGCCATGTCATCCAGTCAATACCCATCAGGTCACGCACGAGCGGCATCTTGCGATCTTTCCCTACTATGTCTCGTCCACGGTCCTTACTACCGACCACTCTCTTTCTCGTCCTGGCATGGTCGCCGTAGAACCCAATAACAGGTAAATGATGATTGCATTTCGGTTGCCAAAGAGTCTCGCTGCTTTCGAACAAACGATGCCGCCGCAATTCATACTCCCCGTTATTCAAGCCAAACATTGAGCCGCACAGCACAATTCCGCTTTCAGTTGTAAATAGAGGCCATGTACCGAGATCCATCGGAGCGCCTTCAACATTTTCGATCACCCACGGTCGCCCATATTGTCGCAGCCGAACTCTTGTAGCTGCGATGAGGTCTGGGTATTCGTTGCGTTCGTTTTTAACCATCTTTCCGAGTACGCTGTGTGCCTGACACGGGGGACTAGCGTGGATTGCATCGAACCCGTCTAGCGGAAACTCCATCGCGTCGGCCTGGTGAAATTCAAACGGGTAGTTTGGCTGAGGGTTGATGTCCACACCGACCACATCAAAACCGGCGCGATGGTAGCCAACGGAACAACCACCCGCGCCGCAAAACAGGTCCAACAATCGCGGTCTGTTAACCGCATCACTCATGGTTCGAGTCTCGTTTCGGCAAAAGCGAAACCGTCGCCCTCGCCATGTACTCTGTTTTCGTAACGTCTTGTCATTCAACCGTGTTCGACTTTCG
>NZER01000411.1 GCA_002690445.1 Candidatus Pacearchaeota archaeon | reverse complement strand
CAGGAGGCAGGACTACCGCGTGCCCCGAAGTCAGCCTGCTGGTTCTGCCCATTCCACAACCGGGAGGACTGGCGAGAGTTGAAGCGTGAACAGCCGGTCCTGTTCCTCAAAGCCGCCGAAATCGAACGCACGCTCGGCGACCGCCGGGAAACGCTCGGCAAGGATCGCATGTGGCTGACGGCGGCGTGCAAGCCGCTCGATCAGTTGTTCGCCGACGACCAGTTGCAGTTCGACTGGGAGGAAGGCCCAGACGGCTGCGACTCGGGGAGTTGCTTTACATGAGTAGCGGGGTTCCGATCCGGGCGGAAGTGTGGATCAAGTTTCAGGAACTACGCGATGGTGGCCTTTCCCGGTATGCGGCGGCGAAGAAGTTGTCGATTTCGCAGCGTGCCGCGAAGGATTTCGAAGATGGCGTCGGGTCGAAGGTGGGTCGGGCCGCGAAGGCTGCCTACGATTTGTCGAAGAAGCCTCCGGTTACGCCCTATGAGGAGATGTGTGACGAGGCCCGCGAAGCTTTCTACGACATTGAGGTGTTTGCTAAGCGGTATTTCGGTCTGATTCTGATGCCGTGGCAGGTGGAGGCCACGAATGTGTTGATGGAGTTGTTGATGTCGCCGTATGAGGAGTACGTCGTTATCAATGCGCCACCTGGGTGCGGCAAGTCGACGTTCTTTACCAGGATTTTGCCGGCGTGGGCGACGGTGAAGGATCGAACGATTCGTGGCATGATCGGTTCGCATACGAATCGGCTTGCAGAGTGGTACACGCGTCGTTTGAAGAACGAGTTTGAGCGTGAGCAGCCGGTGCGGGCCGAGGCGAAGGATTTGAAGATTGGTTTGGCGTTGGATGCTGCGTCGACACTGGTTGCGGACTATGGACGGTTCAAACCGGATGTGAAGGAGGTGTGGCGGGCTGACCAGTTCACCGTCGCGCAGCCTGACGATGTGCCTGTGTCGGAGAAGGAGCCGACATGGACATGCTTCGGGGTTGATTCTGGTTTCCTCGGTGGCCGGTTCGACCTCATTGTTTGGGACGACCTGTATGACCCGCGGAAGATGCGAACCGCGGAGGCCCGCGACGATTTGAAACGCTGGTGGGATGAGGTTGCGGAGACACGTTTGGAACCTGGCGGGTTGTTGATCCTTCAGGGGCAGCGGATGGCGCCGGATGACATTTACCGTTACGCGTTGGATAAGACGTTGACCGATGAGCAGGTCGATGAGGAAGACGAACTCGATGAGGAGCAGGGGCCGTTCGAACTCGAGGGGAAGCGGTACCACCATCTCGTCTACCAAGCCCACTATGAGGACCGGTGCGAAAAGTTGCACAAGTTGGGTTCGCCGGCATACCCGGAGGGGTGTCTGCTTTACCCGAGGCGCCTCAACTGGAGGAAGTTGTCGCACATCCAGTCGCAAACCCCTGACCGGTACGCGATTCTTTACCAGCAGGAAGACGCCGATCCGGCTGTCGTACTCGTTGACCCGTTGTGGGTTTCCGGGGGGGTCGGCGTGGACGGTGTCGAATACCAGGGTTGCTGGGATGCGGATCGTGACCTGTGGGAACTCCCTCGGAACCTTCCCGGTGATGTGGTCATTGTCGCAACGGCTGATCCGTCGCCAACAAAGTTTTGGGCGTTGCAGGTTTGGGCGTATGTGCCCGAGTCGGGTATGCGGTATCTGCTCGAGTCGTACCGGCAGAAGATGGACGCTCCGACGTTCCTGGATTGGAACCACACCGAAGGTGTGTTCACGGGGATAGCGGAGGAATGGTGGCAGCGTTCCGTCGAGATGGGGCATCCGATTCAGTATTGGATCGTGGAAGCCAACGCCGCGCAGAAGTTCATTTTGCAGTACAACCATTTTCAACGCTGGTCTGCGTCGCGGGCAGTGAATCTGATTCCGCATTACACGCATTCGCGCAACAAGGGCGACCCGAAGTTTGGTGTCCAGATGCTTGCCCCGTTGTATCGGCACGGTTTGGTGCGGCTTCCGGGCCGGCAACGAACAGAGGCGCGTCCACACGCGCTACTGTTAGTGAACGAGGTGACCAAGTGGACGCCCGAAGGTTCTGGCGCGTCCACTGACGACTGTGTCATGGCGCAGTGGTTCCTCGAACATAACCTCCCAAACATTCACATATCCACTGGGAATGTGACGCCGATGTGGCGTCCGACATGGATGACAAAGAAGGCAGGATGATTCCTTACCATGAGGTCCGCTGAGGACATCTTCGAACTGTTGCGGCAACGTGAAGCCAACCAGGGTCTTGCGTTGGAACGCATGCGTCGTATCCGTGCCGCCTACAACGGCGACATTGTCGTTGCTCTTCCCGAGCTGGACGAATACGAATCGTCGTCTGTGGCGAACCTTGTCTCCTCAGGGTTGGATCAGATGGCGATGCGGATCGCTTCGCACACCCCCGACATTCTTTGCCCACCGTCGAACCCGGCGTCGAAGAGATCCGACGACTATGCCAGGGTTCGCCGCCAAGCACTTTTCGGCATGTGGGAACACAACCGTATGGCGATCAAACTGAGTCGCCGTGCCCGGTATCTGATCGGGTACGCGTCGGCTCCAGTTTCGCTCCGATACAACGAGCGTGAAGAGGCTGTCGAATGGACGGTGCGTGACCCGTTGACAGCTTTCCCCTCGCCTGTCATCGGCGCCGACGATCTCGAACCGGCCGATTGCATCTTCACCTACGAACGCACCTGGGGCTGGTTGAAGAACAAGTACCCGGAGCAGGCTGAACGGCTTCGCGTCGCATCCGTCGAAGTCGACGTAGGCGATGTGTTCCAACTCGTTGAATACTGCGACCATGAGGAAACGGTTCTGATCGCTGTCGGGCAACGCCCACAAGACAACCACGGCCGCACTGCTTGGAACCAATACACATCGGAGCCTTTGGCCGAGTTGGAACGGATTCCGAACCGTGCCGGCATGTGCCCGGTCGTAACCCCGGGCCGCATCAACCTCGACAAGCCGCAAGGCCAGTTCGACGGCATGATCGGCATGTACCAGACGCAGGCCCGGTTGATGGCGCTCGAGGTGATCGCCGTTCAGAAGGGCATCTTCCCCGATACCTGGCTTGTCGCCCGCCAAGGCGAGCAACCACAGATCGTCAACACTGCGAACGGGCTCACCGGAGAGGTCGGCATTGTCAAGGGTGGCGACATGCGCGACATGACTGTCGCCCCCGGCTTTATGACCAACCCGACCATTGACCGGCTCGAACGTGCCCAACGGATCGAAGCAGGCATTCCGCCCGAGTTCGGTGGCGAATCCAGTTCCAACATTCGTACCGGTCGACGCGGCGAAGCTGTCCTGTCCGCTGTCGTTGACTTCCCCGTTCAGGAAGCGCAACTGTTGCTTGCCGCATCGTTGGAGGTTGAGAACCGGCGCGCCATTGGCCTTATGAAGTCCTACGCAGGGAACCGGGCGACATCGTTCTACGTCACCACGAAGGGGGCGAAGGGCCGTGTCGATTTCACACCAAACCAGCATTTCGACAGCGACCACAACAAGGTCGTGTTCTCCCATCCCGGCACCGACCTCAACGGTTTAGTTGTCGGCGCTGGGCAACGGGTCGGCATGGGTACCTTGTCGAAGAAGTCGTTCATGGCGTTGGATCCGATGGTTGACGACGCCACTGTCGAAGCCGACGAAGTCGTCGCAGAAGGGTTGGAACAAGCCCTCCTCGTTTCGTTGCAGACGCAGGCATCGCAGGGTGCTTTACCGCCCGGTGATGTGGCCCGCGTCATCCAGCTCGTTCGCTACAACAAGAAGGATTTGCCGGCTGCGATCCAGCAGGTGCATGAGGAAGCCCAGCAACGCCAGGCTTCCGAAGTGCCGCCCGGGTCGCCGGAAACGCAGCCGGGGATTGCCCAGCCCGGGGCGGGTGCTGAGGCGCGACCCGCGCCTGCCCCGGCTGGGCAACCAGCCTTACGCGACCTTCTCGCCCAGGTGGGTGGCTGATGCCGCGCAACGGCAAGGGTCAAAAGGTGCAGACTGCCCCCGGGCAAACCTACGGGAAGGCGTTGGAGCAGGAAGAGGCGCAGAAGGTTGCGCCGTTGCCGCAGCAGCCTGTCCCGAGGATGGCTCCCGGTAGCCAAGGCGGGTTGACGCGTCCGACGGAACGGCCTCGGCAACCGATCACAGCCGGCGCGCCGGTCGGTCCCGGCGGTGGCCCCGAAATGGTTGCCCAACCGCCAACTGGTGCCGTTGAAGAACTGTCGGAACGGCTTCGCACCTACTTGCCGATTTTGGAAACGAAGGCGGCGCAACCCGATGCGTCAGCAAACTTTCGCATGTTCGTTCGTCGGGTTCGTGCCCTCGCTGCCCGCTCCCCTGGCGAGGCGTAAGCTGTGCCGGGTTGGCTTGATCGCCTCGATGACCTTTGGGATGCAGGGTTTGAACTGGGGCGCACCAATGTCAACGCCGCCCTCGATTTAGCGACGGCGCCGTTCACCGACGACGAGTACGAAGGCTTCTTCGGGACTGTCGCCGGCATCTCTATGGACTATGCGTCCGAGTCGATGCAGCATCTCATCGGCCCGGAAGGTCTTGGCGGTGTCGCCATTGGTGCCTTACCGCCAGCGGTTCGGCGTGGCGGCAACGACACTTTGCATGCCCTCGAGTGGGCGTATCGGGAAGGGGTCGGTGAGCCTTTGTCGACAGCGTTCACGGCTGGTTCGCTGCTCGAAGCGAGGGGTCGCGGCGATGACCTGTCGGGTTTCTTCGACCGGGATTTGTGGAGCGAAGCCTACGGGATAGCGCAAACACGGTCCCCTGGGCAGGCGTTCACGCTCATGTTCGCATCGTCGGAGAACAACAACATTCTTGATGACGAGTGGCGAATCGGTGTCGAAGGTACCCGCTGGTTCAGCATCGTTTCCGGCATCCTCGATTTCGCGGCACGCATTTATCTCGATCCGACGTTCCTTGGCGCCAAGGCTTACACGGTGAGGCGTGCCTACCGGGAAGGTGCCCGTGTCGCCCAGTATTTCAATGAGGGTGGCGGGTTTGGCCGGTTCGCAGACGATGTGGAGAACCTGGTTGGCCCCGGTAGCGCCGCTGCTCGGATGGCTGACGACGCCGCACGGATGGCTGACGACGCTACCAACGTTGTCTCCATGTCCCGCGCCTTTCGGATGGCTGACGACGCCGCACGGATGGTTGACGACGCCGCTGCCGCTGCTGTTGAGGAAGGAATCGCTGTCTCGCGATACACGAAGCCGCAGGTGGCCCCGGAGGGGGGATTCGGGAGTGCCACTAGCCGCCCGCAGGGTTTGTTCGTTACGGTGGATGATCCGCTCAAACCTTCTATGCATGCACATTTGGCGGAAGGAGGAGGGGGAATAGCGGAATCGGGTATTGCGAAGCCGCAAAACCTGTTGGATGTGACTGGGCAATCGGCGCCTTCCCATATCCCGGGTGAGGCTGGGTTCTATGCTACTGGAGGTGGGGATGCCGCTATCACGGCGCTGCATTCGTTGGTTGACGAATCCACCTGGGCTCGGTTGACAAGCTTTCTTCCTGAAGAAGCGGCGTTGAAGGGTCTGGATTGGGCGCCACCGTGGCTTGAAGCGTTAGGGCATCGGGGCGCTTATCGTGCTGCTGATCGTCAGATGGATGCGTTTGTTGGTCGGCTGTTGGCAGATGTTGAACGCATGCACCCGGATGTTCCCTTCCGCAAGATGCTTGGGATAGACGATGTGCCTCGGAGTATCGTGGGCGAGGAACTTGGGTATATCATCAAAAATCGTTTGTTTACAGCCTATGCGGGGGCGCAAGAACCAACGCATCTAATACTGATGGCGGTAGCAGCCACCGAAGCGAGGAGCCGCGGTTTCGACGCCATTCTCAAGAGGTTCCCTGGACGCGATGAGGCGTTCGAGAATATCGATGAGATGGTTGTTCTGTCGGATGATGTTATTACTGCTGCTCCTGCTGCCGGCGCCGCACGCGCTGCCGGTGGCCGAACAACTTCGGAAATGCGGGACGTTTTCGATGATGTTGGGATGCATCAGACGGAGATGACGGGGCGGACAATGGATGAACTGGTCGCTCGGACTCACCCCGGTTCAGGCGCGTTTATAGAAGGCGCTGTCGAAAAGAAGGTTGCGGCAGAGTTGTGGTTGCGTGAGCAACCGCACCGGGTCGGCAGAACCGTTGACGATTTGGAGGACTGGGCTATAGAGCTGACCCCAGTTGACGAGCTTCGTGTCCAAACTCAGGAACTAAGCGAATCTCTTGGTCGCCTCGGGGGGGAGATCCGATCCGGCAATCTGGAAGGGGCGGTTCGGGCAGGCGACGACGTATCGGAAAAGGCAGCCAACTGGTACCGGGCCTACGACAAGGAGTTTGGTCCCGCCCCCGAAGGTCTGCCCTCATGGATGCAACCCTACGACGATGCTATAGACGATTGGGAATACCTTGAGTTTTTGACGCCGCTTGAAGAAACAATAACCGATGTCCTTGTCCAGCAGTTTGGTGATGATGTGTTGGAGCAGATACGGGCGTTGCCTGGTGCTGGTGGCGTTGCTGCTGCCCCTGGTGCTGCTCCTGCTGCCGGCGCTGCCGGCGCCACTCGTCTTAGTGCCGCTGCCAGATCGCGTGCCGCTGTTGACGACTTGTCGCTGGCCGATGTCCTTGAAGAGACTCAGTCGATAGAAACGTCCCTAAGGGCGAAGGCTGGGAGGGCGGGTGACGAGTTGGCAGACGATGCCGTATCTGGGGTCAACATGCCCGGTGGTTATTTAGATGACGCCCAGATGGATGCGTATGAAAGGGTTTTCCCTGACGCCAAGCGGGTGGTGGCTTATGGGCCAGCCGGGGGAGATCCGCATGACGTTATGATTGATGCGTGGGAGGACGCTTTGCAGCGTCTTGTCGATTTGGAGAATCGGAGAGTTCTTCTTGAAGCCGCCCCTGCTGCTGCTCCTGCTGCTGGCGCTGCCGGTTGGGGTGGCCCCGGAGCAGCCCGAGTCCACCCGGCTTTCTCAAGCAAGCAGTGGGGGGATCTCACTGAATCTGTACCCATCGAGTTCTTTGATGACATGCAGGGCAACCCGGGGGTTCTCGCTGGTGAGGTTACAGGTGGTGCTGCTGGAAGCCATCGAGCCAGAGTTGACGATCTTGTTGAGTCGATAAGGGAAGAGGGTATTCAAGAACCCCTCATGTTGGAATACAACCCTGAATCGGGTGCGGTCTGGTTGGGCGAGGGGAATCATCGCCTAGCAGCGGCCCGGGAGTTGGGGTTGGATTCTGTGCCGGTTAGGGCGGTGCGGCATGACCCCTTGCCGAGAGGTGATCGGCTCGCGGGCAAGAAGTTGCACTCGTATGGGGTGGATGAGTTTGGTGATGCGATCAACGCCAGCGGGGAGCGGTTGGGGTCTGCGTTCGCCCCGTCGGACGTTGGTGTTCCGACAGGTGTTGCTGTTCCTCCTTCCGGGCCGGTTGCCGCCGCCGCTGTTGCTGCCGGGGCCAGATCCGAAGGTGTCGAACACCTCGCCGGCCGAATCCGCGAAAAGTATTTCCCCAACCACGGCGACGGCGACCTCATCGCCTACGAACTCGCCCAAGCAGTCCTTGGCGAAGGCGGCTACGTCGGGGGACGCAACTCGATGGAAAACGTCATGCGGTTCTTCATGGGCAACATCCACGCCATTCGCCGCGTAGCAGAAGAATCACCCGCCGTTGCAACCCGCTACTCCAGGTTCCTCAAAGAAGCCCTCAAGATCGAAGAAGCGGTTCCACCCGGAACGGTCGGCCACAACGCCAGAACCTTTCAACAAGCCCTCGATGATGTCCCCCTCGAGATGATCGATGAGATCAACGAACCCCACGTTACGGACCTGTGGCACAGCATCGATGAAGCGATCCGTCCCACTGTTCGCCGCAACACCATCGACCGTGTCAACACTTCCGCCTGGTACCGGTCGCATTGGTCGATGGCTCCCGTGAGGCTGGTTCGCGACATGCGACCCCAGCACATTGTGTGGGCTGGCGACGCCAACTCTGGCGAACAGGTTGTGCGCCTCATGCAGGAAGCCGGTCGTCACCCCGACGACATCACCCGGTTCCGTGGCCGGTGGGCCGGGGCTGAACGCCGGGAACGGGTCCACATTTTTCAGGAGGAGCAGGCGAACATGATCGATGACCTGCTCGAGCGGCACTTCCCCGACGCAGACGAATCTGTCAGGGCGGCACTTAGGAAGGACTTTACCGACTCCAACGCGGCTGCCGACCGGGCACTGTCGACAGCTAAACGCTACGACGCTCAACTCAGCACTGTCGCGGTACCGCAGGCCGACGGGTCCATTCAGATGTTCCAGGTTCCGATGACGCCCGGACAGTTGGAACAGTCGTTCACGATGGTCGACATCAAAACCCTCGACCGGTTCCTTGCACATAGGGCGTCGATAATCCCCGACGGGGTGTTCAGCAGTAAGGAAATAGCCGGTGCTTGGATGAATGGGACTATGGGGGTGTGGAAGGCGGCTGCGTTGCTTCGGCCTGCATGGACTGTTCGTGTTGTTCTCGATGAGCAGTTGCGGATGATCGCGAAGATGGGTGCCTGGACTCGTATGCATGGGATCTTGGCGAATGATCGGCATCGGTATGTCGAAGCGGTTCTTGCCCGCAAGGTTGTGAAGGATGGTGTCGTTGATCGTGGGTCGGCTGCGTGGCTGAGGTCGCGTCGTGCCGCTGTTGCTGGTGGCGTTGGCGCCCTCCTTGCCGGCCCTGCCGGTGCAGCCATCGGGGCTGGGGCGTCGTTCGTTCGTAACCGGCGTGCTATCAGACGTTTGACACGCAAACTCGAGGTGAAGCGCGCGGCTCGCGAGATTGGTGGCCGTGCCGGTCAGGCACGCCTCGCTGACGACTCGTTGACGGCGCACGGTGAGGCACCGTCGCAGATTGGAGCCCATGAAGTCCAAGGGGCGTTCGGTGACGCTGTCGCCCCGCAGGTCGTTTGGGAGAGGTCGGTTAGCGCAAACCGTCAGGTGTCGTTCGCCCTCGGCCACGAAGAACGCGCCCTCTACGACGAGCTTCGAACCACCTACGGGTCGTGGGTGGAAGTCAATCCGTTGGAGTTCAGGGCAGACGAGTTCTCTGAAAGGGTTTCCCGATATGGGGACGGGTGGGAGCGGGTTGTCAACGACCAGTACGCCTCGAACCAGGCGGGGCGCATAGCGTTCGATGATTCGCTTGGTGGGCCACAGGAGCGTGTCGACAGGCTCATCGAATGGGCCGACACGGACAAGGGTCGCCAGTTCGTGGCTGCTACCCCGAAGCGGTTCCCGACTGACGAGTTCGGGGTGTTTGCCCCTGCCGATGTCGAGGATTGGGCGAAGAAGCTGGTGGAGGCTGCTGACCGGATGGTTCTCGATAGGACTATTCGTGGGCGTTTGGCCGCAGGCGAAAGGGTCCGGTTTGCTGATGTCCAGGCGATAGCGGGAGATGCCGGTCAGGATTGGCGGTATCTGGTTGGGGAGATCCACGCACAGGACATGGTCGCAGCGAAGGGGGGGTTGAAGGGGCCGTTGGATCGGTTGCGGGGCTTCACCGAGAAGGCGTTCGAACGACTCGGGACGTTGCCAACCGACACGCTTTCACGCAACCCGTACTTCCGGCATGTCTACGAAACCGGCATGGAACGCCGCCTCAAGTCGCTGGACGCGTCCGACTTGCGTATCCACGGCCAGCAGTACGAGTTGTCAGACGAGGCGCTGCGCGGCATGGAGGGTTCTGCCCGCCGCGAAGCCCTCCAAGAAACACGCTACTTGCTGTACGACCTTGCAGAATCGTCACAGTTTGCCCACATGTTCCGCCACATGATGCCGTTCTACAACGCATGGCAGGAGGTGCTTTCCCGTTGGGCCGGTATCGCAATCGAAAACCCGGCGTATGTGGCACGCCTCGGTGCCGGCCTGCGAGCCGACATCGACATCGACGGGTTCATGGAGACAGTCGAGGTTGACGGCGAACGGTTCTACCAGTTCCGCCTCCCCGAGTTCGCCACCGGTTTGTTGTCGTCGGGGTTCTTCAGTGGCGCCGCCAACGACCTGGGGATTGTCCGGTTCCGGGCTGATTCGCTCAACATGGTGACTCAGGGGTTGCCGGGGTTTGGTCCGATGGCGCAGGTTCCGGCGTCGATGCTGGTGACTGAACAGCCAGAGTTGGAGGGGGCGCTCAGATTCGTTCTGCCTTATGGGCCGATCAAGGGCACGAACATTGTGGAGCAGGCGAAAGAGTCGTTCAAGCCGGCATGGTTGAAGCGGATTACGTCAAGCTTGGAAGAGGACCGTTCTTACGAATCGATGGCAGCGAAGATAATGATTTCCCGTTTGGCAGACATGCAGAATGGTGAACGTGAACAGATCGACTTTGACGACGCCAACGTCCGCGCCGAGTTCATTGCCGAGGTGAGAACCGACGCCCAACATTTCATGTACCTTCGGGCTATGGCGTCGGCTGTGTCCCCTGCCGCAATCGGGTTCCATTCGCCGTACCAGCCTTGGATCGACCGGCATCGCGAGTTGCGATCCGCGAACCCGGTTACTGCCGACGAAGAGTTCCTCAAGGAACTAAGCAGAGAAGGAGTGGGGGGTTTCTTCGTGATGTCGGCCCGCTTCTCGAAGAACAACGAAGGGTTGCCGGCGACGCTGGAATCGGAGGAACTTCGCAACAAGTACATTGATCTTGTTCGGCGGTACCCGGAGGTCGGCGGGTTGATTCTCGGTATCGAAGGCGGCGGTGCCGCAAGGTTCTCTTCGTCTGTTTATGAGAAGCAGCTCGCGGAGGACACTTCGCCCGGGTCGGGGAAGAAGCGCCGTGAACGGCTGTCGCTTGATGAGATTATGGTTAGTGCCAGGGAACGTGAGGGGTGGTCGAAATATGGTGAGGTGTCAGACGTTGTTTACAATGAGATGCGTCGCCGGGGTTTGCCGAACTTGCGGGTGAAGGAGGCCCGTGACTTGTTGTGGGTCAAGCAGGTAGCGGTTCTCAAACTCGGTGAAGAGTATCCGTTGTGGTATGCGGCGTTTCGGGATCCAGATTTGACGAAGTGGAGCGACCGGTTGGAAGGGATGCGTGCCATCGTGTCCGATGAGCGTCTTTCGGGTCGTGACGATGTGCGTCTTCTCGCTGAGTATCTCGAGATTCGGGATTTGTTCACTGGCGAGTTGTTGCGGCGCGGAGTTGCCGGTGGGGCAGTCACCCTGGAAGCAACGAGTAACATGGATTTGTCGGGTTTGTGGGAACAGGTTATGGATGTGTTGTTGGAGAATCCGACGTTTTCGGATTTGTTGTGGCGATGGTTGGAGTTTGATCCGTTGAAGTCTGAGACATGGCCTACGAGGCAGCGGACGGCGTTGCAGGCGTCGAGGTTGGCGAGGATGGCAGCATGAGTAACGGCCAGACCGGCACAACTGGGGCGAGCCCGGAGTACGATTTCTTAGAGGAACTCGTCACTATCTCCGCGGCCCTGAGTGGCTTGGAGATGCCTGGTTCGTTTGGGGAGGAGGAGCTTCCAGATCCGTTGGATATGTGGACTTACGGATACGGCATCCGCCTCGATGACCCCCTCGTATCCCATACTGTTCACCATGAAGCCGTCCCAATCGAGGAGTGGACGACTGCCCCCATCCCCCCAATGGGTCCACCCGGTGTAGGCGAAGGGCAAGATCCCGCCGAGTTTCAGGAACGCGACGAGTTCATTGTGGACACGACAGTCCGCGACGTTGTACAGGCTTACGTCGATGCCCCACCAGAGGAACAACTATCGATTCGGGAACGCCTCTTTGCCGGCGGGCACTACCGCAGCGGAGTCGACGGCCATGAGATCAGCGACCACCCACGGGACACAAGGTCTGCGCTGGCTGACGCGATGATCCACTACGGCGCGATGAACATGAACCCGTTGGTTGCGTTGCCTGCGGCAGACAGGGCGCAGTTCGTTGAGGAACCAGCCCCGGGACCGAGGCGAGCCACGGAGGCGCAGATTGTGGGGATGGCTGACCAGATGGCTCGCAGTCTGCTGGGCCGGCGGGCCACTGAACCGGAACGCAGGGCTGCCGTCGCGATTGGTCGCCGCTTTGAGGACCAGGGGCAGAGTTACGGGGCTCGGGATTTTGAGGCTCCGTACCGGTTTGTGGCGGGTGACGAGGTGAAGGCGCGGGATATGGAGAAGACGTTGAGCGTTTTTGAGCGGATAGTGAAGGGACGCTGACATGAAGCGTGGCGACAAGGGGCTGTTTGTCTCTATTCTCCAGAGGACGTTGGGTGAGGCCGGGTATGACCCGGGTCCGGTAGATGGCATCTATGGGCCGAAGACGGAAGCGGCGGTGAAGGCGTTTCAGGCTGATCTGCTGGCGTCGTCTGAGATGCGGGGGCGTTTGTCGGAAGCCGAACCAAAGGGTAGCGAGCTTCCGTGGTTCTTGGAAAATAATCCGACCGTAGCCGCGACCGGTCGGAAGCGGCTTTCCGCTTCCGGCGAAGCGGACGAGTGGACATGGTTGCTTTTGACAAAATACCATGCCCTTGATCCGGGTGGCGTGCCGGAACCGCCGTCGATAGACAAGGCTGCCGAAACGGCTGAGGCTGCTCAGGGTGACGCTACTTCCGGCGATGAGGCAGGTGCCGGTGTTGTCCATCTTGAAGATGATGATGCTGTCACAGGCGGGTCTACAACCCGTGTGGTCACATTTGAGGCTGGGGAATGGTTGAAGGAACGCCACCCCGGGTTGAAGGATCTTTCCGATGAAGAGTTCCGGGTTATCCATCAGCGGTACATGGACGGTTTTGACGGTGGTAACGGCTTGTCGTTGGAAGAGTTGGATTATGCCGTTGAGTATGTTTTGAGCCTTTCTCCTGAGGAACGCGCTGAAGATGTGTCTGATCCGATCACCACCGTCACTGACGACGATCCGGCTACTACTCCGTTTACCGAACTGTGGGACGAGCTGCTCGCTGCCGACGAGGACGAAGCCCGTAGCCGCCTGGGAGAGATCGAAGGCGGCGCTAATCAAGCAGCGTTTGTTGCCGAGTATGAAGAACTCCACGGCGTAAATCTGTATACGCCTGAGGGTGGTTGGCCGGAGGATGCGCTGCCGCCGTTGGCTGAGAGATACCCGACAGCGACTTCTGAGCAGTTGGAAGCCAT
>NZER01000410.1 GCA_002690445.1 Candidatus Pacearchaeota archaeon | reverse complement strand
TGTTTCTTCTAATTCTTTATCGCGTTTAAACAACTGTTGACCTCGTTTTCGAGTTCCGAGACCACTGTTACCATGAATCATCAACATCTTCTTACCAAGATTAGTGAGGATTTTTTTACCCGCTTTATTAACTATGTAATATTTTTCTTCTTGATTTTTTTCTACGATACTCAGGTTATAACCTAACCCACGCGCATCCTTTTCTAAGAAGTTACGTTCGAATCTTGCGTATTGGATGTCTCCTTTTTCTTCAGCCATCCGTCTACCAGTTTTTATTCTATTAATACCACCATTAAGTTGTTTAATACCTAGAGGTGGATTTAACTCATACACTCGTTCAACACAATTGAAAAAGGTTTTACCCCTTGGTGTCTGCCAGCTAGGGCTTGAATATGCCCTCGTTTCCTCCATAAAGGAGTCATATGCTTCTATGAAGCATTTTTTGTCTTCTTGATTTATAATCATTGTATTAGTTGGTATCACAAGCTTGTTTAAATTGCTCGCAATACAACAATAATATACACACAAAAATAAATATCAACTTTTTTTAATTACCGGTTAAGAACACTCTCTTTATACCCTCGAGGTCGCTGACGATTTGTTGTGCTAATGATGCACGTTGCGCATCAACACTCTCCATAATCAATTGCTTGCCTTGATAGGTATGCTCGTTAACTATTTGTCGGTACTTAGCAATTGCGCTATCAAGAGCAGCATATGCTTGTGTTGGTTTCGTCCGTTCGAATTCTGATATGTTATGCATGATGTTAATAAAAAAGTTTTTTGGATGAAAGAGTCTCTAGAACATAATATAGATCCATAAATTCTTTCTTATACTGACGTTCAAATTTACGAGCATCGATCTCCCATTTGTTGTAATAATATTTATCATTCTCCTTCTCGCAGTCTTGATCAGTATAATTTAACCGCTTCTCCGCGACATGAAGCATATTGTCTTGTATCCAGTGTCTGAGCTCATGAAGGAAATGCCCGGTGAATGTATCGAACTTTTTATCGCTACTCCAGCCGTTCTGATCTAAAAAATGTGTCACATGCAATTCATCAAACCCAAAGTAATATCCACTACTAGGATGATGACAGGTCTTAACTTCTATGTTGTAGTGCTTATTAGATTTACTACGCTTTTGAATCTGGTTAAAAAATATAACAGTCGCCTTTTGCAACGTCTTAAAATTAATTTTATTCTCTCTCAACCAACGTTTGACCTTGGGCTTGGCCTTTAAATCGATCGTAATCATATAATTATTTAGTCGATCCCATCATAATACAAACTACTAATATCCTGCGTTTCCGAACGTCTCTACCCACTTAAAAACATAAAACTATATAGGGTTTGGTGATAGGAAATCCCCGGCTTTCCGGGGACTCCTATTTTTGTTGTGAGATTAAGCTGTTATTGTAATTTCAGCTGGTTTAACAACTGGCTTCTTAAATCTCGGAGTACCTGTGAGCAAATTTAATGCCCGGCGTTTGAACCTATCCATCTGACCACCTGGTGTACTTAAACTACCAATCCGGTTCTGGATATACTCATGATTCTTATTCTCAATGGCATTAGCCATCCTAGTTGAGTGCTGATGGTGATCAACATACTCAGTAACTGCATTAAATGCATCCCAGCGAGACTTGCCAAGATTTCCAGCACCCCGGCTGAACAAAGTAGCGATGTCATTGTGACGCGTCACCATGCGATCATCCTCTTGATCCTTCATCGGATATAACTCACCCAAAAAGTTGTACAACTCTTCCTTAGAAATCGCCTTACTATCAAGTGCAGCGAAATCAGTGTACATGTTTTGAAGACTATTAATATTCTTTGCGAATACTGACTTAACCAAATCCAACCTATCACTCCAATTTGAGAAATGTTGAATCCGATAATCTCGAGTAGACTCTCTAGTCATTGCAACAAACTGATTGTTACATGCACCGCGCATTGACGTCGGGAAAATACAATTTGAAATAATCCCATCATGCCCAATTAACATGGTGAGCATAGAATTAATAGTATCTCCTTTCCGGTTCGGAATCTCAAAAGAATACTTCTTCGGAAGCTCAGCCTGTACCCATACTCGACTACCTTTCCGCATGACACCTGCAGATTTGTATTCTGCTCCATACATTTGTCGAACTTCGTCAAATGCATCAATTAATTCATGATTCTGAATTGGCGTGTATTTACGACCTACTACTGAATAGACTTCTCCAGATTTATTATTACGTAATCCGTAAAATCTATTATAACTCTCATCTCCGGTTGCCTCACCGAGATTGACCGACTCTACCTCATAATCTAATCCTAGCTTATCATATAGATCAGACTTCTTTGATATGTTTTGAACACCCTCAACCGCTATAGCTGAATGTTCGTTTATGTCCTGTAATGCGACGTTTCGCTCGTTAATTCTCATAACACCATTATTATAGACTGTCTTACTCTTCTTTGCAACTTCTTTTTTTTCGGATATATGATCCTTTACCCTTTTTTGGCGGGTGTATTCTGGTTCCCGTGTTGAACCGTATTATTACTCTCGGCTTTTTCATCATTCATAATAGACATTATTATAGTTATTTATATGAAAACAGTCAAGCTTTTATTCTCTGGATAATATTTGTAGTTGATCTTCCGGTTAGCTCCGGCAAAATCTGAATATCTAAAACATTCTCTTCTAATACTGCTTGCTCACATTCCGGCAAGTCATCGATCCGATAATCTCCACCTTTTACATATATGTCCGGTTGGATCGCTTCTAGAAAACTTGTAGTCCGGATTTCGTGGAATATTACCACTAAGTCGACATATCGTATACTAGACAATACCTTGACTCGATCCTCAATATGATTAATGGGTCTCCCTACGCCCTTAAGGTCTCTCACAGTTTCGTCATCATTCACACCAACTACTAAGATGTCACCTAATTCTCTGGCTAGCTCAAGATATGATACATGTCCGGCATGAAGGATGTCAAAGCATCCGTTTGTTGCAATAATCTTCTCTCCGGCATGTACCTTCCGGAATTTTATAATATCTTCTATACTATCTGGCAATCCTAAATCAATTATCATGAACCTTTGTAACTAGATTAATAAACTCTCTGGCTAACTTAATACAATCATCACTATCAGCTAAAAGCTCTTTTTCAGTTTTACAGTTTTACAGTTTTGTAGGTTGGTACCATGAGAAATTAATTGACACGCTAATGCATCATATCTACACTTGAATTCTGTTCTAATTTTTGACGTTGAAGGCATCTAACAACAATTGTAAGGTATCTTTTTCAACTTCTACTATTATTTCTGGTTCAGCTTCTTCTGTAAATCCTGTAGAATCGTAATCACCATAAATATCATCCTCAGCTTCTTCGTCAAATATCCCTGGGTCTAGTGATGGTGATTTCGCAGTAGTAGCAGACTCTAGTAAGTTCTGCTTCTTAATATCTATAATAATTAAATTTACTAATTGATTAGTAACTAAGTCCTTCTTTGCTCGTGCTAGAAAATCTGTGCAATCTGCCTTCGTGAACACACCCTCTAACATCTGGATAGGATTCTTTAATTGTGAATATATAAAATGAGGTAAATAGAGCTCTGTAACCTTAGCACAATCTCTAATAACATAATAAGCAGACTTTCGAAGTATCTTTACCCCTGTATCTGGCTCTTTGGCTGCCTTCTTTGCTGCTCTTAATAATTTAGCTTGCTTATTTTTTGATTCTGTTAATAGTTTAGCTTCGAAGGCCATATGATTATTTAATAAAAAATGATGCTATTCTTCTATAATAATATCTAACATATAATTTCCAATTCTTTATACGCCATTTCCAATTATGTATAGCTAATTCAACAAAAAAATCCATATTATTTCTCTTCTAATTCTGATATAGTTAGTTTAAAGATTTTCTTTGTTTGCCACTCAGCAAAATCTTTATAATCTCCATTTGTTGGGTCATTTAAAAAAATTCCATATTGTCTTATATCGCTTGCATGAGCTGTTGGCATTGGTCCTATCATTGTTAATCCAATGGAATAAGCCAATGTAGCTGTAAAATATGAAAGTATAATTATTATACTACTTATAAGTAGTATCTGAGCCTTTTTTATCATGTTTATCTCTCGGTACCTGATAGTTACGAGGATGAATAGATTCATCCATATGGATAATCCAGTCTATCAAATCAAGTACTTTAATATACAACAGTATAAATGGTGCTAGTAGCATTGCAAGTAATGGAGGCTTTTCGCTCATAATTACCGGTCTTTTGTCTTTCGCCATAGTTGTCGCGCTTTATCTACGTCACCTCGCATGTGACCTATTAGTCTCTTAAAGGATTCCCATGATGGTTTAGGATCTGCTAAAGATTTCCATTTAGTTAATAGCTCTTCTCGTGTCATTTTAATTATTTATCAAATTGGAGCACGACCAGGGTACCGCCCCCTGCTACGATGGTTTTGCAGACCACGCCGTTCACTTGCTCGGTCGCCGTGCTTAATCATTTCCTCTAAACGTATTTAAATTACCACATGTTTTACAATCTGGACATTTAAATTTCTCTTCCGTACATATCTCTTCGTAATATTTGCTCTCACACCCTTCACATAACCAAGCCTCAATATCTTCATTGTAATTAACAGGTCCTTCACTACACCAGGCCTCAGCGCATTCCTCACATTCTTCCATTTCATCGATAATTTGTCCTTGCAACTCACCTTCAGTTATAGTCATTGCATATATTATAGCATAGCTAGAGAGATTTACTACTGATTAATCAGTGTCATCATGCTCTGGAGCTTTGCAGATTGGACAAGTACCGTCGTTATCATAATTATCAAGCTCTTCGTCCTGTTTAGCAATCTGATTTAATACCTTTGTCACAGCAACAAACGCCGATGACCAGGCTACCGTCATACCTGCGTAATTCCGTTTAACTAGATGATTGATCTCATCCATGTCTCTTTGTGTAATAGCGATATTGTAATGCATAACTGGTGATTTGTCTGGTGAGTTGTCCACTTGTGCTTCTTGATGTCCTGCGGGCATATAATAATTTATCTCACTTAAAGCCCTATTACAAGCTTTCTAGAGAGTTTTATGAAAAATAATTCCGCATGCACCTATAAACCGGATTTCCGGTACCTCTATATAGACCGGATTCTCGTACTTAAGTCTATAGAGAGAGAGTATATATAGAGAGACTATATAGTCTCAACTTATATAATATAAAAAGTTATACTATACTTCTAACTCATCCCACTTATCACTAAACCCTTCTTCATTCTCTTCTTTAATAATAACCTTTAACAACTCCCAATCAATATCATTTTTAAATAATATAAAATCATTTAATTCAAAACAATCTTTCATACCTCTATCAATTTTTTCACTTTTTTTCAATTAAATGCGCGTATTCGTGGTAGACATTTCGCTTGATTTGGAAGCGAGCCTCATTGATTTCCTGCGCGGCGCGAACCATCGCGCTGCGCAATTCCGCGTTGGTGTAATCATCGCGTCGTGCGAGTTCCTCCAACACACCCTCAACACCAGCCATTTTCATTGTGGCCTGTCCAACTTGCTCGTAATGCTCATCTCTCATAACAAAAAAATTATCTCATATAATAGGCCAAATGTCAAGCGTCAATTCCGGCTTTATCTTCCAACCATTCCCACCCCGCGGTGGCCCGATAAACCATATCTCGGGGGTTGTCTGGGTTTTCCCAGACGACCCCATCACCGATGTCCTCGAAATTATACTTCACCTTGTGATGAATAACATCAAAGCCAGTTTCTATGGCCCGCTTGATTGCCGCGTTGAAGCCCTCGCGGGTCTTGGGGAAGCTGTCGACTTCGTGCTTGTTGAGGTAATCAACTCGCACCGTGTAATTTTCCAATCTGATTCTGTCTCTCATAACTGCAAAAAGTATATCTGATTTCTTGGTGAAAGTCAACCCTTAAAATTAACTTTTTTCACTTTTAGTCCGCGTTTGAATTGCTCCCATGTGGGGCGCGTGCTTTCGGGGATTGCTTTCCACTCTCTCATTTGAGCCATACGGGTTTCCGCAAGCTTCCGGAATTGGTTGTCGGTGAGAGTGTTCATTATTCGCACTCGTGGCACTGGAACCGATCGGTGTCAGTCCATTGGTCAGCCTCTTCTT
>NZER01000409.1 GCA_002690445.1 Candidatus Pacearchaeota archaeon | reverse complement strand
TACAATACGAGCTATGATAGTATCTTGTATATTTTTATCCGTACCATAATTAATAAACTTTTCTTGTTGTTTATCGGTAAGTTTAAAATCAGGTACTTTGAATTTTCCTGTATTTATTAAAACTCTTCCAAATTCATTTTTTTTAACTGCTTCCATATTTACATTTTTTGGTGGGTTTGGATTAAGAATAATTTTATTATATTTTGTTGTCATCGCTGGTGTATCTGGATTGTCTTTAAAAAATTTAATTTCACCTTCATATAACTCTTTTCTTATCCATGGGTCATATGGACTTTTTTTTTTGCCATTGACTTTCTTGCCACTGGCATATCCTTCTTTCATATCTATGAATCCTCCGTATGCTTGTTGTGGTGGTGGGGGTGTTTCTGCACCTCCGTATTGTCCTGCTTGTGGACCTTGTTGAAGTTGTTCTTCTTTTTTCATAGCAGCAATACCTTTATCATTTATAAGTTTTAATGTATGTTCTCCAATAATACCTACTAATTCTGGTGGTATAATAACTTCACCATTACTAATTAATATATTTACTGCTTCTTTACCTTTAGCACCACCTATAACTGCAATATTGATTCCTTTGTCAACAGCTACTTTTAAAGCATCTATTACAATTTCTTCTATATAATCTAAACCTGCAATTTTTACTGCTGCACTGTTAATAACAAAACTACCTTCTGGTACTGTCTTTTTTACATCATCTGCTGCTTGTTGAGGTGGTGCAGCTTGAGATTCATCTATTAATTCTGGTTCTGCTGATAAACCTTGTTCTTTTGCAGCTTCAATATTTCCCATTTGTTGAACTGCTGCATTTTTTTCTTCAGGAAGTTGTTCTGTGGGTAGTTGTTCTATTGGTGGTTGTTCTATTGGTGGTTGTTCTATTGGTGGTTGTTCTATTGGTGGTTGTTCATTTTGTATTACTTCTTCTCCGTGTGCGTATTTTTGTGGTTTATAACTAGCAGGACCTTGTCTAAAACCGAGTCCTGTCATTTGTTCCTGCGTTGGAAAACCTGCTGCAGTAACCCCTCTTTCAAAACCTTGTTTTTCTGGGTGTTGAGTTATTGTTCCACCTAGTTGTGCTCTTTGAAATTGTGTTCCTTGAAGACCTAATCCTGAAAATCCAAAATTTCCTTCTTCATCTTTCGCCCCTTGAACAATTTCTAGTGATCGTGCTTGATAAGGATTTAGATTACTTCCCACTGGAATTATAGACTTATAATTTAAAGGTAAAGGTTCAATTTCATTGATATAATTATCAGCTTTTTTTTCTAATACTTTTTGTTCTCTATTCTTACTGAGAGATAGAGAAGAGTCAGTTAAACGAATTGAACTTCGTGTATTTTTAAATATATCACTAAAATTAAGTGCCATGTTTTTTATTAATTATCCTCTGTTGTTATTTCTTTATTATTCATTGTCACTAGGCAAGCCTTCTTGATCGATAGGAGGCGAGCCAGTAAATCCAGCTTCCCCTGCAATCTTCGGAGTTCCAACTCCGATGTTTCCCCCACCAACTGCTGAGTCATCCTCTGGGTTAGCCCCAACAGGTGGTTTTGTAGGGCTTCCCATGCCTTCTGGTTGTTGACCAGAGGCAATAGTTTCTGGACTTGTTTCTTGTTGTACATATAATCCTCGTAATATATCTGCAAATATTGCTGCTTCATTAGGATCATTTACTAACTTTTTCGGATCAATATCCTGACTGATAGCTAATTCTTTTATTAAATTAGGTATCTTAATAAATGGAGCTAATAAAGGATTAGCAATTGTCTGCAGTAAAGTTGTTAATCGTTGTGTCCTCACTTCTTTTTGCATAACTGATGATGTTCCGGTTGCTTTTACTTCAATATCCCCTTTAATTTCAGGTACATTTTCATTGAACTGCATGTTCCAATTAAAAAACGATTCACCTAAAGGTTTTAATAAATAATCATCAATATTTTTTATAACTGTTTTTATACTTAATCCTGCAGAACTTAATAACATACTTAATCCTGCTGCGGTTCTACCTGTTCCTGTGACTCCTGTTTGTCCGTGAGTAATGCTTGGTATACCTGTTTCTTCATCAGCAAGTTGTCTTGCTTTATCATACATCTGTATATTTTCACCTGCAGTATTTGGAAATTTTAATCCTACAACTGCTGCACCCGGTTGTCCTGATTGTCTTCTGAATATTTTGCCCGGATGTATTGTCATAGATTGACCCGGAACTAACATTGTTTCATCAATATCAAATACCATATTACCAGCAAGTCCTAGATTATCAATTGCCATTCTCATATGACCGTTCATAATCATTTGTGCATCATCCATATTTTCTGGCACACCAATACCAAAAAATTGGTAAGGATGAAGTTCATATGGAAATGCTTGATAAGGAATTTTAGAAGGAGTAAAAGGATTAACTATTGCTCTTAAAACTTCATTTCCACAAGTCCAAACATTTACTTGTAATTCGTCTAAGTCACTCATTTCTGGTGGTACAGTAATACCAATTTCATCTAAAAACTTTTTATCAAGAGTTCCCCAGTATTCTAATACTTCAAATCTATTTTCTATATACGTTGGATCGTCATCAGAGTATATATCATCTTCGAAACCTCGTTTTTGATAATTAGGACCCATTGATAAACAACTATCAATAGCTTCTAAATTAAATAAGGGTTTTTGTTTTAGATCTCTTAATTGACTTCTATTATATTTGTGTCTTTCTATTACAAATTCACAATCATCAATGCTTATTGCAGATGGATCAGGATAAAAATCCCAGCATGATACAGCTTCTATTTTTGGTTGTAATTTAAACTTTGGTTCTACAGATTTACCATCGGGACCTGCTGTTGTTGTCATATATCGTTTATTATAATTAAATGGTCCTTTCATAACTCCTGTTCCTAATAATGCACATTCAAATATTGCATGTCTCATTTGAGTTATAGCAGAAGTTTCGATTAATTGATCCTGTATTACTTTTTGCATATTACGTGCTGCAATAGCTGCAGGTTCGATTTGTGGTTCTCCTAATTTTCCTGTACCCGGTTTTAATTTAGAAGATAATCCATATTCTCCTGATAAACCACCAAGGAATGTATTTTGTTCTGCAGTTCCACCAAATTGTAATTGTTGTGGTTGTTGTGGTGTAGATGCTTCAGTAGCACCTGCTTCTAATGTTCTGCCATCACCTTCGTAACCAACAGGATCTTGTGGAGTATCGGTATTACCTTCAGGGGGTTGTTGTCCTTGTTGTTGCATTGCTTGAGATGCGACATCAAGATGTGCAAATTCTGCAATTCCTTCAGGAATAGGTGTATTCTCAATAGTAATAGGTACTTTTCCATTAGCAAAAAGTACATCTACTATTTGTCCATAAGCAGCTAAAACTTTAGTCTTAGTTACTTTTACAAATACTCTAGACCTTTCAGAATCTTTAAACTGAGTACTAGAATCATAGACTCCCCTATAATTTTTATAAGCTTTTGTCCAGCGTCCTTCGTCAGAACGTTTTCCTTCTTCTGATTCAGAGAATTTTCGCTTTATATATCCAATTATACCGGGAGCTTCTTCTACTTCAGTTGCAGGTGTATCACCTTCAGAAGCCATAGTTTCTCCTTATTTTGAATAATCTTTGATTAATGTACTGTCGCCACCTTTTGACATAACAGATGAGTCAACGTTCCCACCTTTGCCTGACTTACCTTCGTCTTTGATAAGAGCACCTTGGTCGATAGAATTACCGAATTCAAGTGATTCTCTGTAAAGAGAAGAGTCATAGTCACTAGGATGACCTAATGCACCCCATTTGTGTCTGTGAAGTACGTACTTTTTTCCGTGTGGATTTGGCATATTTTCCTCCAATTGTTAATAATAAGTTAATAATATGTTTGTTATTCGAAACTTGTATATCGTTTTTGTTTCTTTTTAAATTCTTTTAATTGTGATTTTGTATAAACTGTATTAATAGATAGTTTTCCAGCTTTTCCCTCAATAACCTTATATGTAGTTTTTGTTACTGGATCTACCCATTCTGTACCCAATGGTAATCGATATGTTATATTAGGATTTAATGGATCTGTGGTTTCAAATACAGGTCTATTATCTCCTTTAATAATAGGTTTTATCTTTTGTTGTAAATTATATAGTACTCGACTTTGTTGTGTTTTTAAGGTGTGTGCTGTATATTCTTTTGAAACAGTAAGAGCTTTTTCTTTTGGTACAAGATTTGTTAATTGTGAAGGTTTTACTACGCCTAATTTTATATCTTGTTTTAATTTTTTTAATCTAGCATCAGCTGTTCTTTGCGATATTCTTCCATCTTTTACTAAATTATTTAATGCACTTTCCATCCCTTTAATATATACAGATGGTGCTGGTAAATCTTGTTTTCCTTGTTTAACACCGGTCATAATTTGTTCCAGTGGTGTAAGATTAAGAATTTGAGTTTCTGCTCCTGAATATTTATGTAATAAATTTCTAATATTCTCAATACTATCTTTTATATATAGTGCAGTTGTGAGAGGGCTACTATGCCCCATTTTTTCTCGTATTATTTCATATTCTATACCTTCTTCACGCATATGTGTAGCTCTAGTTCTTCTTACAGTATGTGTGTTTACTTTTATTGGTATACCAGTATCTTTTGATAATCTATTTATAGTTGTATTATGAGTTCTATAACTTATAGGGTTTTGTGAATCTTTTATATTAGGAAAAAGATATTCAGTATTTGGAAATTTCTTTTCTAATAATCTTATATGTTTAGCTATTAAATAAAGTGTTTCTGGATTAAGTGTAGTAGTTCTATCTTTTTCTGTTTTAGTTATTTCTTTTCGTATCTCTAAGATACCTTCTGCTTTACCTGCTGTAGGTAGTATGTCTACTTTTCGGGGTTGACCACCATGGTATTCTATTCTTGATATAGTCTTACCTTTAATATCTGATATTTTTAAATTTCGTAATTCTCCCCCTCGTAAACCTGCATCATATTGAAGTTTAAGTAATAATAAATCTTGTGATGCAAAATAAGGATCAGGTTCTTTTGCAGTTTCTTTTACTAATGCACTCCACTCATCTTTTGTTAATACTTCTCTGATACTTTTTTGATATGTAGTAAAACCTTCTGCTTTTAATTCAGAAACACTTTTATTAACGATAGATTTTATCTTGTGTGGTAATACTACGTCTTTATGTTCTGTTTTTGTTCGTGTTCCTATTTTTATTCTACTTTTTAAAGGTTTATTTACATATTCTATACCTTTTTTTGTCCAGTAGTAACCTCCATCTATCCATTTACCACCTTGTTGATGTTTTACATGAACTATTAATCCTTGATATTCAGCTTTTGCTAATATTTCAGGAACATGTTTTATGGATAATGTAGTTACTGGGTTCATGACATCAAAACCTATTTGGTTTTTTGTTACTACCATTCGTCTACCGACTTCTGGATGATCTTTTCCGTATTTTGGTAAACTTTCTAAATATTCAATTAAAGCTTTTGGATTTAATGTTCTACCCGGCACTTCAGCTAATTGATGTGGTTTTAATACATTTAGATTAATAGGTTTAGTATCTTTTGAAGATGGTAATTTTATATTACGAAATTCATATCCTTTTGTAGTATACCCTACTGCAAAATTATTACCTACAACAGGTTCTTCTGGTAAATTTTTTAATCTATTTAAAAATGAATAGTGTTCTGGTGCAAAATTATAATTACTTTCATATAACCATTGTAACCCATGTTCATATCCTTCTGTTTGAACTTTTCGTCTATAATCTTTTACTCCCGACAGTGTGCCTGTTTCAGTATGTACTTTTATTTCGCCTACACCTTTAGTTTTGTACTGTCTAGATTCTTTTGGTCTCGGTAAATCTGGATAATATTCAACTCTTTGTTCTTTTATTAGTGTCCAAGGTTCTTTTAATTTTACATCTAATACTCGTAAAAATCCTTTTGATTCTTTTTGTGCAACTTCTATTTTAGGAACAACTATATCTTCTAATAAAGTTGTTTGTTTTCCTGCAGTTATTCTTTCTTTTTCTAATGGTCGTTCTTTTTTCTTTAATTTATCTAATATGGGATCTATATTTTTTCCAAGATATGTACCTGCTCCTTTTTTAGGGGGTGTAGTATATACTTTTTTAGCACCAACACTGTAGGTGTTTTCAAATTCTGCAACTTCTGTTTCGGCTTTTTTATATTGTTTACTATGCTTTATTTGAGTTTTTTGAGTCTTAGATAATGGAAGTGATGGTCTAGCTGCGGTACCATATCCTAAAAGTGCAATTCCTAAACTTTCTTCAAGCTTATGTGCAATATCATTTGGTTTACTATCTCCAAATATTTCTTTGTATTTATGTGGAAAGTAAATTTGAGAACTAGTTAATGTTCTTTCTGCAAGTCCTCCTAAATATCCTATACCTCCTGCTGGTAGACTAAAAAAAGCTTTTATAGGTCCGCCTACAGCCCCTTCATAAGCACCATAATGTAAAACTTTTTGCCACATCGGAGCATCTTTTAATGGGGGTTTATATGTACTTATTTGAGTTATATCCAATATATTATCAATTGGAGTTTTCCATAATTCCTTTATTCTTTTACGTCCAGTTATTCCTTCTTTGTCTGGTCCGTATAATAATTCTAATTTTTTCTCCTGAGCTTTTTTCCATTTTTCTTTTAAAGATAATGGTTTTACATCAGTATCTTCATACGGTTGTTCTGTAAAAAATTCTTTTTCAGCACGAACTTGAGTTTCTTTTTCTGTTTCATCTTCCCAAGGAACAATCGGAGGAATTCCTATATCGTTCATTTGTTTATTTATTTCTGCCATAATTTAATATCCAAACATTGTATCTGCTATTTCGTTCTTTTTTTCATCCTTTTCTCTAGCTTCTCTAGCTTCTTGAATAAAATCTCTTGCTCCTCGATGTCTTAACATTAACATATAACGTAGTGCATCGTATGCGTGGTCATCTGCCTTTGTATCTATATCTTCCGTATTAATTTTATCTAATGGTAGGGTAGGTAAAGTACGAATTAAATTAGTACAAGTTTTAAAAATCTTTAGTTGTGGTTCTCCCTGACTATTAAGCTGTAATCGTTTATGTATTGCTAATTTACCTGCTATTCTGTCTCTATCTGCAGGTATAAAACGTAATCCACTCTTTAATAATGCTTCTGCTATACTAGGACCTGTCCCTGTCTTATTCCAACAGGAAGAATCAAGTACACCATGTAATATTGTTGGGTCATTTTGTTCTAGC
>NZER01000408.1 GCA_002690445.1 Candidatus Pacearchaeota archaeon | reverse complement strand
CAGCTTACGCCAGATGTCTTTGTCACCCGGCCCTTCCTTTGCTGATGCTGCGGGGTCAATAGTTGCAAATACCCGCATGAGACTACTACGAGCATGGGCTGCACCTTTCCCATTCTCTCCAAGGGTGATGTAGTCTCCCCGGTCGGAGTAGTATTTCGCCCATGTCTTTTTGAAACGAGAGTCTGCACTTACGCCCCAGTCACCCGACTTGAGTTGCCCGCGAGTAATAGGATCTAGCTGATCCAGACCAAGTTCATATTCTTCCTGATCCAGAAAGGGGTTGTCCCAGATGTAGGCAGGGATATAAGGACGATCTTTATGACGACCTACATATCGGACTTCTCCGGGTCGAGAAGGGTCGGGAGCTTCTCCAATATCGAATCTATCCATGACCCACTGATGTCCAACCCCACCGGGATTGGAGGCAGCGCGCATACGAATAGGGACTGTTGCACGAACTGAACAGTTCCTACAATCAGCGTCCAATTCATTCCCATGTTCAGGACATTTATTCCTACGAATTCTTGAAAATAGGTACAGGTAATCATCTTCCCAGTGTTGTGTGAGTTCATCATAAGCACAGTATTGAAGTTCAATTCCTTGATAACGGGTATAAGCATCCGTCTGCCCAATGTATCCAAAAGTAAGTTTGGACGGTTCTGACATATCCCCATGCTCATCGTAGGTGGGGAAGTAGTAGGTATGCTCTCCTGCAATCCACTTGGCATCGGTGTTAGCAAGCCAACTATGGGCGCGATCCAACAAGGCTCCCGGTTGTTTCAGGTCTGAGAGGGTCTTACGCAGGATCATGGCAGCGTAGCCCGGAACGTCCACATACTGGAGCGCACCCATCAGGAGAGCATCTGATTTGCCTCCCCCCGCAGCACCCCCGTAGAACGCCTCACGGTGCGGTAGAAGCAAGTAGGCAAGCTGTTTGGGAGTTGGGTCGTGTGGGATGTAAGGCGACCACTTGGGCCTCAGACCGTTCACAAGGGACAGGTTGCTATCAAGAATCTCTTTGAAATTGGGTTCTGCCACTACTCTGCCCCTACTGTGTTCGTTCGCTGTCAGCCCTTTGTTCGTTTGCTATTAGTCTCTCCAGATACCACTGAGCCTTGTAAAGATCCTCCAGTTGCTTCTCTCTTGTCTTGTGCTTGTACTTCCAGCGAGAGAGATACTTGAGGATATTGCTTTCAAAGTATCCTAGATCCAGTCCTTCAATCGCCTCGATTGTTTCCATTTTCCCATGGTTGTAATGGGTCGGACGATCAACGTCACCCATACTTTCCATCCATGGATAATGCGTATCCATCAGTAACCATCTGCTGATTAAGATTGTTTCCGTGGTGGTAGAGTTCGACTAGCCAGCGACCGTATTTTCCCTGCTTGTCTTTATGTGTTTTACACATAAGTTCACCACCTGCACTATCCAAAAGTTCAATCATGTGGTTCCGAGCGTCAATCCCTCCGGGCTTTTCCACTCCCCGCATCTCTGGGGTATTGATGTTGTAGAGGCGACAAGGCTGATTTCTAAGCCAAGTATTGCAGCCAAGATCAAGATGAAGAACTACTGTATCACCATCAATAACTCGATCCAACTCACACTTATACCAATACAGGCGGTCTTCATCAGTGATTATGATATGAGAATCCAGCATAGGACGAAGACGGGTATAGACGGGGTTCCCCCGCATATTGGCTTCTAAGTAATCAATATCATACAGCATCTACAGGATTCTCTGAGGTGCAGTTAGGCTCACAAAGATCAAACTGATCTCCCAATTTATGAAGTGTATTCTTCTCCTGCTTCTCCCATCGCTCGGATGTTGGAAAGAGAACATGCAGAAGGTATCTCCCCAAGCCAACAGGCTCATACCCCATTGATGTCAAGCTATACCAGATTGTGAGTGTATCCTCACTGACTGGGCCTCTAATCATGGCTCTCTTGCGCTCACCACCCTTAATAAATCTCATTCTCATGGCATCCACCCTTTTACCTTATCTATGATTCCACCGAAGTTAATACCCCCGGACTTGATAGCGTAGAAGGCTCCGATAGCGACCACAATCAAGATCACCAACCACTTGCGTTTCTGAGCAGCAGCTAAGGCTTTCTGAGCTTTGGCAAGTATGAGATTTGCCTTGGCATCTTTCTTGTCCAGCTTATGCTCCTGCTTATCGTCCCTCTTGTCTTCTCTGGGAGAGGGCAAATCTGGGTCAACGCGCATGACTTCTCGTTCTCTACGACGACGAACCATTGGTCTTCTCCGGGTTGACTGGACGGAGGGAGTCTCCCACGATGAGTGCGATGGCGATTCCAGCCACACTCATGGCAGTTTCAGAATTGACTCCCCATTCCTCTGCCATGGCTAGAAAGAAGGCTGTCAGGGTTGCGCCCAAGACCCGCTTACTCGCTGCGGATTTTCTCAAGTCGCCAAGGAAGGATTTGATGTAGCTCATTCTTCCAACCTTTCACAAGGTTCCTCAAAGGGGTTATTTTCTGGGGAAGTGGGTGCAAGTTCTCTCCCCATACGCTTTGCTGCTTGGACAAGGATAGTCTCTGCCATGTCCAAAGCGATGTCTGCGTAGTTCGCCCGCAAAGCACCCTTGGCGATGGTGGCGAGAGGGACGTTGGTGAGAGCAGCGGTGATGCCTGCTTGGACTGCGGAACCAAGAATGGCAGACTCGCCCAGCTTTGCCCATACCTCTGCGGGTACGAGATTTTCTCTGGGGGCAAGACGAGCTACTGTTGCCTCTGCTGTGGTGAGTCGGTCGTTAATAAGAGCGACCGTATCCTGTAGGGCTGAGATTTGGGAAGACAGGATCTCAAAGTTGTGAGTCACCGTCTTCTGACTCTTTTCGGTAGCTTTTGTGGCTTCTTTTTTTGGGGCCATGGTTCTTCCTTCCTGTGTGTCCTCCAGAACGCTCGTACCTTTCTGCGTAGTCGATCTGAGTTGTATCAGGGCAACTTACAAGAAAAAGGACGCCATCCTTGAAGGGGTTATTGCAAAGGGTAATACGGATCTCATCGTTGATGATAAGGCTCTGTCCTGACTCTCGTACAAAGTCTAGCAGCATGGTTCCGTCCTAGCAGCTACTCTGAGACCAGAATAATTAAAGTCTGGAAATTGATACCTATAGTATGGTATTAGGGTATTAGAATGAATACTTCTATGGAATAGACCCCTTCATTGGATTATTCTAGTTTCTGTATTCAATCCTGTCTAGAGATACTTTTTCAGGTGTGGGTGGTTCTTGGTTATGCCTTCAACCATCCCCTTGATCTTATTGTATTCTTCCATAAGGTCGTCTATTTCTTCAAAGGCTCCCTCTACCTTCTGAAGTTCTGAAGCTGTGGTTTTCTCAAGGAACTCAAATGCAGCTTCTCGTTCTTCAATAGATCGTTTCTTCTCATCTACTGGAATTTCCTCCGCAGAAAATTCCTCAACGATTCTTTCCTCCTCAGAAGAAGGCTTAGGTTTGTATCCTTCCTCTCCAGAGTGGACAGTGAATGTGGGAACCTTCTTGGGTTGAGAATCTTCGGAAGCCTTGTCTGCCATGCTAATCTCCAAAATATTTTTTTAGAAATGGGTGCGAAGAAGTATAGCGTATCGGCATATATATGTGTGGGATGGGCAAAAAAATTATTTCAGGGTGCTAGGGGGGGACATAATAGTACCCCTACCATACGGCAAGCCTAAGACCCCCCCTTAGCCTCCGTAGGGCCGTCGTCCTTCGCTTCCTCCAGCACCAGTGGCTCAGGCCGGTGGGTGTTGGCCTTGCCAGTCATTGCCTCATTGAACTCTAGTAGCCCGGCATTGCGAAGCTCAACCAAGGCAGCAGCTAGGGTCTCATTGGTGGCAGGCGCACGGCCATCATATACGACATGCTCATGCTCCACTTCCCCATGCACATGGATGTCTGTTCCCGGCTCATCTCTCCACTCATCTGACAGGAGGCGTCTAGGCCCACATCGTAGCCATGCCATCGGCGAGTCTATCTTGATCTGAGTCTCCACCATGATTGATGCGTGTGAAATAGCCGCGACCACATCCTCGTAAAATCGACGATACTTGCCCTTGGTAGCTTCCCTGCCGGTAGCCAGCCATCGCGTAAACGTGGACGGATCAATGCCCAGACTACCGGCTACTGCTGTGATGGTCGCACCGAGCCTAAGATATTGCAGGGCCGAGGCATAGGCGTCTGGCGTATCCTCTATCAGCCCTGCCAGCTTAGATCGCCGACCACCCTTGCCTTTCTTGGGCGTATCGGGTGTTGGTACGGCAAGTTCCTGATCTTCTTGGTTTTGGTCATCCATGCCCCATCTATACCAACCAGCCGATCTAATGTCAATTAAACGCCCGAACCAGCAGGAAACGTGCATAACTATGTCGCCGACTACTTTTCCGTAACCCGTAGAATTGGGGTGTACTGGTACCCGTATCTGTGGTACCCTGAATATGCAGACTGTATCACCAAATGTGATACAGGAGGCCGGTCGAACGTCGCTCGAAAAAATGATCTTTGACATACACCGCCGGGGAAGCCCCGGAATGGGATCGAGAATCCAATCCAGTCGGCAATACTCTGTAGAGCTGGCTGAAGGCGTATGGTCGCGTAAGGCTGACCATCTTCGCCGTAGAACGGGTGAACCCTGTGACTCGCCATGGAGTAGAGCTTGGCCGGTGGGGAACTCTGGCAAGTGAGCCAGAGCCTGCTGGTTAGGGCCGCAAGGCCAGAAAGCCAAACGATTTTAAGTCCATGTCTTGCCCCGCCGATGATGTGGCAATCGTCGGTCAGACACTAGCTGTCGAAGGGCCGGAATAAGGCATATCAAGTAAGCCAAAGTCCCATGAGCCTCCCGCCGTAAGACGCGAGAGATGAGGGTTAGAAGGACACACCAGATTGGATGGCCGCAGTAAATAAGTCTAGAGTTCCTGCGCTCTGCGCTTGAACTTGCCGACTAGAGCTACTCGTTGGTGGTTGTGGCTACGCTTTTTTGGAGATGCCGCTATGAATAAGCCACTTGAATTTCCAATCCTCTTTTATGGCTGCCGAAAGAACGCCATTGGGATTCGTTATGCGATTCACGACACTATTGCCGTTGATCCAAAGACAAATCCTGAATGGAGGCTGGAACTACTTGAAGGCCGTACTGGTAGTGGTCATGCGTATGACCATGTACAGAAACTTGCCGGGAATCATCGTTAATCCCGGATAACTAAAGGAGCCGAACCATGACAGAGAATAGAGTATTCCCATCCGACGAGGAACCTGCCGATCCTGAACGCTTGGCAGAGCTGATCGCTACGATCACCTTCTTGGTATCTGTGCCGGATCTAAATGATCTGGATGCGGAGGCAACGAGGAAGATTCAAGGCCGTGTAATCAGTGGTGTGACTCACACCTACTGGAATAATCAAGCCTACGCCGAAGTGTACAACTACGTTTTGGAGTTTGCTGCCAACCACAGCCCATCTTACTTGGAGCCGGAAGACTGGCGATCATTTATGTGTAAAGTGGTTAGTCTAACTCACGCCGCTGAGAAGAAGCTGATAAGGAACGAACAACTGTTCCGAGAGTAGCCGAATTCCCAGTAGCCACAATCACCTACAAGTAGCTCTAGCCGGTTTAATGTGTGGTAACTATTCCTACGTTTACTATGATTGGAGCCGATTATGACGTTCCTCTTGAACGACAATATCGTAACGCATCGTGTCTCTAACGCCGGTTTTCTACCGGAGGAAGGACAGGATCATGTTCGGTCTCTACTTCGCCGATACAGTATTGACATTCCCGACACTTGGGACTGGAACTGGATCGCCGAGAAGAACCGAGGAACATACGTTGGAAGTCTTACAAAACGGCTTGCCAAGCTGGTTTATAAGACCACGACGGATGACGCGCTTCATGCCGACAGTGATTACGGGTATCTCCAAAAGGTCTCATTGGATTCCGATGCAATGGGCCGTTTGGGTTCGATACTTGGTAACTACATGACTGTTGGAGCTGCCGATTATCACTTTCGATTCGTCGATAAGTGGCATGATGGCCGTGGTGATTTCGGGGAGAATAGCGGTAACTGCTATTTCGGAATGTATCGAGGGAGCCGAACTCTCTTGGAGCATTACGGATGCAAGGTGCTGCAATTCTTTGCCGATGGTTCTGAATACCCTAGAACCTCTCTCGACGAAGAAGGCCGAGAAAGGTTTGAAACTGGGGTCGGGCGTGCATGGCTTTTGCCGGTACGCATGACTCCAACTGGGAGAATCAAGGTTGGCGACCGAAAGGCCGCTGATCTTTGGGTGCTGTGCAACGGGTATGGGATTACAACAGTAGAAGCCTGCCGAGTCTTGGCAGACTACTGGGGCATGACCTACCGGAAATCGCAAGTGACAAACTCGCCGATTACCGAATACTACCCGTGGGTGAATGGAACGTCGGGCTACTTAATTGGGCCGAC
The DNA here is from genome assembly GCA_002690445.1 of Candidatus Pacearchaeota archaeon. The sequence continues at coordinate 2,507 of NZER01000408.1, read as the reverse complement.
AGAACAAATTCACGCACTTCACGAAATGCCCTCTTTGAAGTTAAACATGCCGGAAGGCAAGTTTTTCAGAAATGAGGACAGCACCATGTATGAGCTTTACAGTTGTGCCGTTTGTGGCATTGAGCGCATGTCCTATCGCCTAGGCGATAACATCCATGATAGGCCGGATCATCCGGGAGAGCATATGTGTACCGATTGCATGTATTATCGCCGGTGTGTGACTTGTGACTATCGCGTCCGCATCTACCCTGAAATTCCCAGAAGTTGGGCCGACAGGGAACAGTGCATTGATTGTTACGAGGAGGCCATCGAAGCCGAGCGCATCCAAACTTCCCTTGAGGAAGCAGAGGAGGCCGCAAATGAAGGCTAAGAAATTTATGGCTTGCGTTAAGAAAAGGTGCCGAATGGAAATTGATGATTTCCGGTCTGTTGGTGAGGTTGTCCATGAGGACGCCGAACACGGGCCACTAATCTTCAAGGACAACGGTGCCAAGGTATTGGCCGTAGGTCATCTTGATTGGGTAATGAATTCAGAACCCAAGCAAACTGGCCGATGGTATGTCGGATGCCCACAACTGGACGACCGTCTGGGTGTGGCCGTTATATTGGATCTCTTGCCTTCGCTTGGGATTCATGCCGACATCCTCCTGACCGACAGTGAAGAACTAGGCTGTTCTACAGCCGAACACTTCGTTGCTCCGAAGGAGTACAATTGGATCTTCGAGTTCGACCGGGCCGGTATGGATACAGTAATGTATAAATACCATACCGCCGAACTTGCAAGTTTGTTGGAATCGTACCACTTCCTAGTGGGCCGAGGTTCATTCACAGATATTTGTGAGCTTGATCATCTAGGAGTCGCCGGATTTAATTTTGGCACAGGATACCATGGGCAGCATACCATGGCTTGCTGGGCCGACATCCGAGAGACTCTTATCATGGCTCATAAGTTTCGCCGTTTTTATACGGACTGTAAGGATAAGCGATTCACTTATGTGAAACCGCCGAAACCTAAGTTTGTTCGGTATCCCAAAATGGGATTCAACACGCTGCCGTATAGGACGCCCGCGTCATACACTTCTACACCAGTTAAGCCGGTGAAGAAGAAGGATGAGTCGAACCTAGCGAGAGCTAGGGCCGTCTATATCCCCGGTAGAACCGACGCGGAACTTATGTTTGAGTTTGAGGCCGATCCTGACTGCATTAAAGATTGGTCTTTGGCCGAAATGCAGACCTTGATAGCAGAGCTTTACAATATGGGCGACTATGATGCCGATATGATAGACCTGCTTCGAGCATGCCGGGGAACGGATGTTCAACTAGAATATCCTGAGCCGGACGAGGAGGATCTGATCTGTATGATAGATCAGAGAGAATCTGCCGTGGAAGTGGGTGAAATCGACAATGTGGCATGTCACAGTGTTTACTGCCGGGAATACTATCCCGGTGATGAATACACATGCCCACATTGTTTTGCCGAAAACTTGAACCGATTTAGTTCGTTACATTCGGTAGACGATGCCGACTTGGAGACGGAGTAGGAGAATCAGGAACGTATCCTGACCCCGCCGGAATCTGATCTTGTTGACAAGATTCGGAAAGCGGTGGGATATGATGCCGTTGTATTCTACTCATATATTCCGTGGGCGATCTCATTTGATGAGGACGCCGTTCGGATGTTTGAGTTGTTAGGCGGTAAAATATACTCCTACGCCGATAGTAAATGGAACATTCAGGATCTGGAATTCGTGAAAACGAATTGTGGCCGGATTCGAGATGCCTGTGGTTCCATGGTTTGTATCTGTTCCTAGCCGTTCAATCCCCCTGTCTGGAGAGATCCGGGCAGGGGGATTTTTTCGGCCAAATTTTTTTGAGAATATCAATCGAGCCGATTCCTCACCTGATCTGGGCCTGACATCAATCGGGCCGGTTCAATATTTGGGCAGTTAAAAAATTTCTTGGGGGCGACCCCCCACGATAGCCCGCAATACCCAGCAGGGGGGAACAGCGTCGTCGGAACCGTCCACCGCGCGCGTGCGGGTGCATGATAGGGGATGAGAACCCAGATGGGCCAGATATGGGCCAGATATGGGTCTAGAAGCCTCTAGGGGGTAGCCTAACGCCCGAAACGAGCCAATGCCCCCTCTTGGGCTATCTGCCTGCGCCTGCGTCTGGAGAGTCGTCTAGCGCGTGCAGGGCCACCTCGCAAACCGCCCTCATGCCCCAGCTTTTGGGCGCATGTTCTAAGTACCCGTCGCTTCTTGCGTCTAGCCATGTTTATCAACACCTTATGCTTGAGCGCTCAAGCATGGATGGGGTCACTTCTTCTTCTTTATAGGTGATCTACTACGATGCTTTGACTTACCAGCCTTTACCGATTGCAAAGTACCAGTAATTTGTTCACTTGTGATGGGTTTACGGGCTGTATCAGCTTTCTGTACCAACCTTGTGTAAGCCAACTTACGTCGCACCCTTCCTACTGCGGTTAATTTAGTTGCCTGACCCTT
>NZER01000407.1 GCA_002690445.1 Candidatus Pacearchaeota archaeon | reverse complement strand
CTATCCGAGGGGGTAAGAAAATTCCGGGAGAATAACCCCCCTCAAGACTTTTCAGACGCAGTAGAAAGGGCGGCGAATGGATGATCTATGCAAGTGTTTGTAGCGGAATCGAAGCGGCGGCGGTCGCGTGGGAACCGCTGGGAGTTGCGTCTGCGTCAATCCGGGTAAATCTCGCGGAGAGGCGGGATTTACTTGGATACTTGATGCGTGTGGGAGGAGGGATTTTGATGGCGAAATTCAGGAAGAAGCCAGTCGTGATCGAAGCGACTCAATGGTTCAAGAACGGGGATCATCCTCTTGATGAGGGGGGTGAAACGGAAGGGAAGATCGTCAGATATTTCCGCAGGCCAGAGCCCGAGGTGGGCGGTCAGGTTATTTGCGGCCACTGTGATCGCATATTTCACGACCACGGGTGGATTGACACCCTGGAGGGCGGCCATGTTGTTTGCCCGGGGGATTGGATAATTACGGGCGTGAAGGGCGAACTCTACCCCTGCAAGCCGGACATTTTTGAGGCCACCTACGAAGAGGTCATGGGGGGTCCGCGGGAAGGCCAGTAGTACTCGGGTGGCCAACGTCCTTGGAGGGTGAAGGATGGAAGGTCCTCGCCGGAGGATTTTATTTCTTGGTTTCTCGGGAGCAGGTATTGGGGTATTGGCCCCCCTGGAGCCCAACCCTCCGGGGTTTTTCTGTTTTTCGTGATGTGAAGCTAAAATTCACACTTTTCCCGCGATGTTACCCTGAAATTTACGAATTGTTACCCGAAAATTTACACCCCTCAACAATCCCTTCCCGAAACCTCACTAATCAGAATTTCTCAAAACTTGATTCGAGGAGAATTTGACACTAATCAGAATTTCTCAAAACTTGATTCGAGTCAAAATTCCTGGAAACCTGATTCAAGGAAAATTTGACAGCCTCCCCGGACAAGAATCGTGCCAAAACCCTTCCATGCCCTGATTTCTCCCTGATTTTTCAGCATTTCCCCTCCATTCACGATATATCGTAACTACCTGTGACAATATGTCACACCATTAAGTTATCGCAGAGCTTTTGCCAAAATGTCGTAGGGCCAAACTAAACCTCTTGACAATATGCCACGGGGGGCGTATTGGTTTATTTGATATGGGTATTTGACCGGCAGAGTACCGGGGCTAAATAGAACGGCCTGGAGCGTCCCCGGTGACCGGAAATCCCGGGGGGCGGGCCCTGGGAGGGTGGATGGAGGGTAGCGGAGGGAAGCCTGATTGCCTTTCATAATTGACGCTTTTCTCAAAAAGCACAAAATGAGGCCTACCGTCCTTTTGAGGGAGGCTGGCATTGACCCGACCTGGATCTCCGTTGGCCGGAAACGCGGTTGGGTGCAGATCCCCTCTGACAAATTCGAGGCCGTAATCCTCGCTGGCCGGAGGCTCACCGGCGACTCCCGAATCAACGCCGACGATTTTTTTATAGTCAAAGGCGATATGCCCACCGAGCGGGAACCCCTCGAAGGCAAAGTAGCCCTGCAGCGCGAACTCCCCGAAAATCCCACCCTGAAAGACTATATCCGGGCCTATGTGGACCCGGAGGAACTTGTCCCCCATCTGGTCGGCATCGCCTTGGGGAAAGAGGGCGCGGATGGCGTCAAGGTCCCCGTCACGGCTCAAGAAAAGCGGGATATGCTGAAATGGATCACCACGCAGGGCGGTTTCGAGGGCGGGGACGGTGAAGCCGAGGACGCCAACACCTACATCGTCATTCAGGCCGAGGACGGCAGCGAGCTTGCCCGGCTGATTCTTTCGGAATGGGCCTCCTTCAAGGATTGGGCTCGAAGGATGAAGGGTGCGCTTGACCCGGAAGCAGAGCCCCCCACGGTTCCGAATTTCTTGCCGGAGAGAGAGAAAGCGGAGGAGACAGCCCCATGAGCGCGACCCTTCCCCATCGGTTCGCGCCGACGCCCCGCCAGTGGGAATTCCGGCGGAAGGTCCTATTTGAAGGCAAGAAGCGGATCGTGCGGGTGGAGCATCGGCGGAACGGGAAGGATCTGGACTCCTTCGAGACAATGGTTGAGGCCGCCATGATGCGCCGGGGAACCTACGTTCACGCTCTCCCGGAACTTCAACACGCCAAGAAGATCGTCTGGAAGGGCATGGACGACGCCGGAATCCCCTTCATCGAGCGCATCCCGGACCATATCATCGCCCGGAACAAGCTCGGCGGCCCCGCCATCAACGAGAACGATCTCAACGTCACCCTTACAAGCGGCTCCATCGTCCAGCTAATCGGCGCCGACAAATACGATCAAAACCTCGTTGGCACGAATGTCCTTTGGATCAACTTCTCCGAGTACCCGACCTCTCAGCGGGCAAAGACGGCATGGGATCTCGTGCGGCCGATTCTCCGGAATAACGGGGGGACGGCCGTTTTTATTTTCACGCCCCGCGGGAAGAATCACGGGAAAGATATTTGGGACGTTTGCCAGAAGCGAATGCGCGAGGAAGGCGATGCTTCTGAATGGTGGGGCCGGGCATTGAACATCGAGGACACCGCGGCCGAGCGGCGGGCCTGGGGATCGCAGGGTCCTTTCAATCGGGATGATGTGCTGCGGGAAATCGAGGAGGGCATGGACCCCTTCTTGGCGGAACAGGAATATTATTGTTCCTTCGAGGGGGCGATGCAGGGTGCCATCTACGGAGAATTTGCAGAGCGAATTAAGAAGGCCGGACAGATAAAAAACGTGGAATACGATCCCTATCTCCCGGTCCACACCCATTGTGATATCGGTTTCGGGAGTCTTTTTATTATTCTGTTTGTTCAGGAGACTCCGGACGAAACACGGATCATTGATTGCTATGCGGAACAAAATAAGGACCTAGAGCATTACGCCAATGTCTTGCACTCCCGGGGATACCGGTACGGCCGCCACTTCGCCCCGTGGGACGCGGAACACCGGGGAAGGGGCGCGGGGAGCAGAACCGCCAAGGGCGTTATGCGGAGCCTCGGAATCCATTGGGATATCGTTGGAAAGCATGATCGTTTTGACGGCATCCAAGTCACGAGGCGGCATTTTAAGCGGCTGTTTATCGACGCCGAGAAATGCGAACAACTTATCAGGGCCGCGCAGGAGTACCGCTGGCGTTGGGATTCTAAGTTGCAGGAATTTTCAAAAGAGCCCGTCCATGATTGGGCATCGCATTGGATGGACGCTCTGCGGAATTGGGCCATGAGCGGGAATATCGGCAAAACGGGGCGCCTTGAAGATATGGAGGAAATGAAAGTGATTTCCTCGTGGGACCCGTACACTGGCGAGCCCCGCGAAGGCGGGAACTCATGGGGAGATGGTTCTTTTGGATAGGAGTAAGCGATGGGATTTTTAAGGAGGATCGCCCGCAACCCCTTTAGGACTATTGCCATGACGGCAATAGGGGCGGCAATCGCTGGCCCCATCGGAGCCTACGCTGGCCTCTACCTCGCCTCAGAGCAATCGAAGGGAGAGAGGGTAAGCGAAAGGCAGAAAGCGGAGCAAGAGGATATCGAAAACGTCATAACAGGCCAAAGACAAGCAGCGACAGCAGCGGCGGCAGATACGTCCAAGCTATCAGCAGAGGCAGCGAAGGAGGAGGAGGTACGGAAGCGCCGTATCGCCCAATTCGGGACCGCCAACCTTCCGATCTTCACGTCGCCCCTTGGCCTTGGTTCGGGAGCCCCGATTTCCCGCAAAAGACTCTTGGGAGAGTAATGCCTCTCTACCTTGTGAATTACCGAAACGGCCACTCAGAGGCATTTGAGGGGCAGTCCGCGAAAGTGGACGAAAAGGGTACCTTGATGATCCAGACCCAGGACAGCCGCATCACCGTTCGCCCCTCTATATGGAAATCATACGCGGAGAGTATGCCGCCGGGAGAAGAAGGCGATGGCTGAAAACGCCGAACGGATCGTCACACAATACAAGCGTCGAGTCTTGGCCCGGGGCGTGTGGGAATCGAGATGGAGAAGCATCGCCAAATTCTTTATGCCTCACAGAAGTAGCCACATCGGGCGCACCGTCGGGCGCACCGTCACGCCGGGAGAGAGTCAAACCGAGGGCCTTTTCGATTCCACCGGAATCGAGGCGTCTATTATGTTGGCTGGTTTCCTATGGTCCGGAACCACGAACCCGGCGATCCAGTGGCATTCCCTCAAAATGCGAGACGATAGCCTGAACCGCATTCAATCCGTAGGCGAGTGGTTAGAGGAGTCAACGCGCCGGATGATGCTCGCCCGCCGCCAAAGCAATTTCTATCCGCAAATGTTCTCGGCGGAACACGAACTTGTCACTTTCGGAACGACAGCCGTTTTCGCAGAGGAGATTCCCATCCCGCGCCGTGGAGGATTCGGCGGACTCTCTTATCGAGCCTACCCTATCGGCACCTATGTCATAGACGAAAACAAGGATGGGCTCGTGGATGTATTTCAGCGGGAGTTTGGTATGACCGCCCGTGCCGCCGCCCAAAAGTGGGACGCGAAAAATCTGACCGAGGATATGAAGAAGGCCATCACCGACAACCAAGGCGATAAGTCCTTCGCCTTTCTGCACTCCATACATCCGCGAGAGGAGTTTGATTCAGAACGCAGAGACAGCCAGAACAAGCCCGTCTCCAGCGTTGTCCTCGCCAAAGATGGACAGGGCCAAAAGATCATCGCAGAGGGAGGTTTTGAGGAGTTTCCTGTCATGGTTCCACGTTGGGAGCAAACCGTGGGAGAGGCATTCGGACGTGGCCGGGGCCACGTTGCCTTGCCCGACGCCAAAACCCTTAACCGCTTGGTCGAACTGGAACTCATGGGGCTTGAAATTTCCATCGTCCCGCCCATCATCGTCAAGAGCGAGGGCGTAATCGGGAATATATCTTTCGTCCCCGGAAAATCCACCATCGTCCGGGACAGTGTTGACCAAGATATCGGGACCTTCAAAGTCAACCCGCGCTTGGATCTTTCGACCATACAGAAAGAGGACCTGAAAACTTCCATCCGAAATCAATTCTTCGTAAACCTCTTAATCCAACGCTCAGGCGTCCAACCCCTGACGGCGACAGAGGTATTGGAGCGAATTCAAGAACAGCAGCGCATCATTGGTCCGGGATACGGACGCCTTGAAAGTGAACTTCTTGATCCTATGGTTGATCGGGAATTCGGGATCATGCTCCGTGCGGGGGCTCTGCCACCGCCACCGCCCGAAGTCATTGAGGCGCATCTCGCCGGGGAAGCTCAGATTGATGTGCAATACGAGGGCCCCCTTGCCAGGGCACAGCGGAGCCAGAACGTCCCGGCCCTTCAAAGGGTCGTAGAGCTTATCGGGCTCGCGTCCCCGCTCGCACCGGACGTGAACGACATAGTTGATTGGGATGAAGCTGTCCGTGAAACCGCCATTGACCTTGGCCTCCCAATGACATATTTACGGGACCCCAAGACGGTAGAACTCATAAGGCGGGTCCGCGCCGAAGCCCAACAACAGCAGCAGAGCATTGATAACATCCAGGAAGGACTAAAGGCTGCGGGTGCGGGCGCCCCGGCGCTCGAACTTCTGGAGGGACGGGGAGTGGCGGCATAAATGGATCAAGAGACGCTTGACACGGCCCGGGACTACCTAAGAACATTCACCACCGATTCGGGGGCCCGGGTACTTGAAGATATAGAGGCGTCCTATGGGGCCCGACTCAGCTACACGCGAGGCGACCCGAACCATACTGTTTTCAGAGAGGGGCAGCGCAACGTCCTACTTACCATCCGGAAACTCATGGATATGGCCGAGCATCCGGATAAATACGAGACACCGAAAGTGGAGACTCCCTTGCAACCGATGGACACGCCCGAAGAACCAGGCCCCGAGTCGGATTCTTCCTTCTCGGATTAGCCCAAAGGGGTAGGCATGAATGAGAACGGAAACATAGGAGAGGGACAAGGCGCAATCGACGGAGAAGGTGAAACGGGGTTCCTTGGCACTTTACCCGACGACTTGAGGGCCGATCCTTCCCTTAGCGGGTTCAAGGATGTGGGCGATCTCGCCAAGTCCTACGTCGAAACGAAAAAGATGGTAGGCGGGTCCGTGCGCCTCCCGACACCCGAGGCGCCCGCCGAGGAGTGGGACAAGTTCTACGCGAAGATACGCCCCGAGAAACCCGAGGACTACAAGATAACTTTCTCCGAAGAAGTGAAGGCCGATGATGCTGCGATAGACGCCTTCCGTGGCATGGCCCACAAGGCGGGCCTTTCTCAAGCGCAAGTTGAAGCGGTGGCGGCGTTTGAGGACGAACACCTCAAGACCACGATGCAGAATTTCAACGAGATTCGCACTAAATCAATGGACGGGCTCAAGGAGGAGTGGGGATCTAACTTCGAGAAAAATCTTGAGGTTGCGAATCGTGCCCTCAATGATCTTGCCCCGGAGACGCGGGACTTCCTGGAAGTTACGGGGCTCGACGGTCACGGGAGCCTGTTTCGGCTTATGCACAAGGTTGGCCTTAATATGGGAGAGGATTCCAGCCACGGCGACAATAAGGAAGGGGGTGGCGATCCGAGGCGTGAGGAATTGGCGAAAATATACGCAGACCCGAAACACGCCTATTGGGACGTTCATAACCCCGGCCACAAAGAGGCCGTGGAAAAGACCAGACGAATGAACGAGGAGGTTTACGGCACCGAATCGGCCTTGCCGGGCCTCTCAGTCGTAACATCGAGGGAATAGGCCGACCCCGGAATATCCCTCTTGGGACCCGGACCTTTCTGATTTGGCGGAATACCCCCGGGAGGGGGCCCGCCCTGGACATCGCGGAAAGACGCGGCGCCGGGCAGCGTGAAGCCAAGGAAGGGCCCGCAACGTAGCGGACTACCCTCTGAATCCAGAACAAGGGGCGGAAGCCTCTAAAGGACAGGGGGATTAGTCTGTGTCCACTCAAGTAACCAATGCGTTTGTACATCAGTACGACGCGAACTTTCAGCACCTCTCGCAACAGGAAACGGCAAGGCTGCGGAGCGCGGTACGAGTCAAGGATGGCGTCAAGGGGACCTCAACAACCTTCGAGCGCATCGGCACCGTTTCAATGCAGAAACGAACCTCAAGACACCAAGACACGCATCTTGTCGATACGCCCCACACCCGGCGCCGGGTTTTTCTCGATCCTTACGAGGTAGGCGACCTGATTGACGATGAGGACGAAGTTCGTATCCTCATCGACCCGGACAGCGCCTACGCACAGGCTTTCGTCTATGCTGGCGCCCGCCAACTGGACGATTTCGTAGTCACCGCCATGAATGGAAACGCAACGGCGGTGACAGCAACAGAGTCGGCGGAAACCGCTACTACCGTAGCCCTGCCTTCGGCGCAGAAGGTGGCTGCGGCTTCCACTGGCCTTACGTTGGCGAAGCTCCGAGCGGCAACGCGCATCCTGGACGGCGCAGAGGTTCCCAAGGGGGACCGCTGGATTGCGTATGATGCTCTCGGACTTGAGGACATCCTGGGAGATAGCACGGCGACCAGCGCGGACTATAACTCAGTTCGCCTCCTGATGAGCGCCGACATCGACACCTTCCACGGCTTCAAGTGGCTCCATTCCGAGCGCCTACCGGATAACAGCGGATCGGACGGATCACTGTTCTATGCTTGGCATCGCCGTGGCGTCGGACTCGCTTTCGGGTTCGACATCAAAACCGAAATGACCATCCGCACGGACAAATCCAACAGCCTTCAGGTGCTAACAAAGCTCATGGCCGGGGCTGTTCGGATCGAAGATGCGATGGTCGTTGAAATGGACGTGCTTGACTAACTTCCGGTCAATTTTTGACGGACCTTTAATTTAGACGGACCTTTAATATGGAGGCATCAAATGGGAACCGTCAACGGAACGCGCTACGCCAAGGAACTTTCGGCGCCGCACGTTATGAACCCCATCGAATTTTGGGGCGGGAATGTCCATTACAAAATGGATGAGTACGAAGCTGCAAGCCTCGCGGCAAACGAGGTGATTCAGTTTTTCTCCATGAACATCGGAGACGTGGTTGTTGACGCTGCTCTCTCCACGGACGATCTAGGCTCCCCCGTCACAATCGACGTGGGAGACGGAGGCGATGTGGACCGTTTCATCGACGGCCACGACGGCAACACCGTTGGCATTAGCCGAATGACAATCACAGGCGGTGCCATCGCCAGCATCGGTTATCAATACACGGCGGCCGACACCTTGGATGCAAAGATCCTGGGCGCCACGGCCAACGGAACCATCAACCTGGGGATCATGTACGTCCCCCGGGGCGGCTAATTTATGCCTTGGGAATACCGGGGATTTCAGGGGGGCGGATCGCCGCCTCCCCTCCTCGGGAATTGGGAAGGGAATACGCTCTTGGTGGTCGGGGGCGGGCGGTGCGTCTTTGATGATCTCGCCGCCTTCCTCCGGCCGCCGGAGGGACGGACGATTTCCCGGTCCCTCATGGAATGGTCCGAAAATCCAAAGGGTCGAGTGATGGCCGTAAATGACATTGGTATGTACCTCGAATGCAGCTTGACCCATTGGACTTCTCTGCATCCAAATTTCTTGATCCATTGGAACCGGGTTAGGCGGGACCATTCACTCCCGCCGCCCAAGACTCTGCTTCACTCCTACAAAGACGACACGGGGATAGATTACGTTTGGGAGGGGATGGAGAATACGGGCGGGCTCTCGGGCCTGTTCGCCGCTTCCATAGGAATACTCATGGGATATGATCGCGTGATTCTCGCGGGTTGCCCCACCAATGACACGGGGAGATTCTTCGACCCGCACGATTCAAAAGGAAATCACGGACTCCGGCACGTCCAAGGCGCCTGGAAACCCTTCATAGATACACATCACGACTTTGCCGAGCGTACGCGCTCGCTGTCTGGTTTCACAAAATCTATTCTAGGTCCGCCCCCGGAGTCTTGGATATGAGCGATCCCGTTCTTGATGCCCTGAAAGATAGTCCCTCCCTGCATCCCATCGTCCACGTCCGAATGCCTGACGGCACCCTGGCGAGCTTCCCGGTGGATGCCTGGGTGGGCGGATTACTCGCAACGCTGAAACCGCACGAACTTGAAAAGGTGGTGAAGGCAGCCGAGAAGGTTACGCACTCGATGATATCGGCCACCCCTTTCGCTCGCCTCCCGGACGTGGAAATTGCACAGATACGGGGAGGGGATTGAAATGGGAGGAAGCCCGGACATTTACGACATCGCTGCGGGTCGCAAACCGAAGGTCGCGCCCAAAGGTATCATCCAACTCAAAGACGAAAATGGGGGATGGATTACTGCGTCCACGGAGCTTTGGATTTGGGCTTTTATGAAGGAACTGGACCCGACTGTGCGGCAGCGCGTGGTGAATCGCGTGAAGGCCATGAACGAAAAGCTCAAGAAGGACAGCCTTGTAATTCCCGTGTCGCCCCTCAACCTGGGCGACAGCGAAAATAACCGAATGAGGTAGAAGCATGATCGATGCAGTCACGGTCGCTTGTCATTACTACGAGAACGGCGAGAATACGCCGTCTTGGGCGGGATGCTACACGCCCGAATGGGTGGATAAGCTCTATCGGGGCGTAGCCCGGAATTACAGCAAGCCCTTCCGTTTCGTCTGTTTGGCCGATCAGCCCTATTCATTCGATGAGCCCGTAGAAGTTTTGCCGCTCGCTCATAAAGTTTGGGAAACTTGCGGCCTCCAAAAATACGCGGTTGAAGGTGATCGCTTAGTCACGATGGGGCTGGATACCGTCATCGTCGGGTCGGTAGATCATATCTTCGCCTATAAAGGCGATCTCGCCGTGCCGCGTGATCCTTACCATAAGAACCATCCATGCAATGCCGTGGTTCTATGCCCGACACGGAAGGATATCGCCTCCGTTGAGGGAAGCACCGATATGCGGGCGCTGGACCGCTTCCGGTTCGATTGGCTGGACGATCTTTTCCCTGGAAATATCGTTTCGTACAAAGTCCATCTTCGTGATCGTGGTCATGATCTCGGCGATGCCCGGATCGTCTACTTCCACGGCGAGCCGAAACCAAACCAGTTGAAAGATAACTGGGTGCTGGAGCATTGGAAATGATCGAATCGGCGATAGACGGACTGGAGGAAGTATCCCAGGACGTAAAAATTCACCGCCTCGCGCTCGTTCACCCCACGGCGAAACTCGGACCAGGGACCGTTGTATGGCCGTTCGCGCAAATTTGCGCGGGTACTGTTTTATGCCCGCATTGCGCCGTGGGCCACGGGGTCTATATCGGAAACGATGCTAATTTGGGCGAAGGCGTAAGAATCCAATCGAACGCCTTCATCTGCAATATGGCGAAGATCGGGGATTATGTGTTCATCGGCCAAGGCACCATTATGGGCAACGACAAGCACCCGAGGGTCAACAATCCAAGCTACAAGCGGCGGCCTCCGATTATCGAGTCCCATGTAAATCTCGGAATGGGCTGCGTCATCCTGCCGGGTGTTCGGATCGGCAGGGGCGCGACTATCGGTGCGGGCTCCGTCGTCACTAAAGATGTGGAGCCGTCCGCAACCATGATCGGGAATCCCGGGAGAATTTTGACGGAGAAATAGTCATGGCGAGAAGCGATTCTGACATCTGCAACGGGGCCCTGTCCCTACTAAAAGCCACGCGGATAGTGAACCTTGAGACGGATCAAACTGAGAACGCGAGGCTTTGTAACGTATTTTATACCTCCTCTCGTGATGCGTTGACCCGCATGGAGCCGTGGAATTGCTCGATGGCGCGGGAACAGATAGCGAAATTAACTACCGATCCGATCAACGCCTATTCGTATCAATATCTTTGGCCCACGGATGCCGTTGTGATTTGGAGTGTGAACGAGGACCCCGAAGAAGCGGAACTCACAGAAAATTTCAAAGTTGAGGGCAGGGTGATCCTTACGGATGAACCTACGCCCATAAAGGTTAGATACGGGAAGGAGATGGTGAACCCAGGGGAAATGGATGCTCTCTTTTACAAGCTATTTCAGTTCCGGCTTGCGGCGGATCTTGCTTACTCCCTCACGGGTTCCCGTACCGTCGAAGCTGACATGGAAGTGAAATTCGATGCCGCGCTAAAGGCGGCCCGACACGCTGACGGCCGCGAAGGGACCCCGAATCAGATGTTCAAGACAACCTTGATCAACGTGAGGAATTAACTGGACCGATGGCTATTCTGAATCATCTTCAAGACAATTTTACGGCGGGCGAATGGAGCCCTCTTGTTTACGGGCGGGTAAGGCTCGAAAAATATCCAAACGCCCTCAAGACCCTTCGGGATGCCATCGCTACAAAGTATGGGCCTGTAATAGCCCGTGAGGGCTCTATTTATTCCGCCGAAGTAAAAACCAGCGCAACCGCAACGCGGCTCATACCGTTCATTTTTAATACGCTTGACGCCTACCCAATCGAAATGGGCAATCTTTATTTCCGCTTCTTCCGCAATAGCGGTCAGATCGTGGCGGCGGACACGGATGGGGTAGTTGCAAATGGCGGCTTTGATACCGATCTGGCGAGTTGGACTGATGATGATCAAGGGACCGGGGTTAGCGCCTGGAACGCTGGCGGCTACATGGAACTCGACGGCGGGGGCTCGGGGAATCAGGCCCAACGAAACCAAGCCATCACCATTGGTGCGGGATTTACCGCCGCGCTTCACGTCCTGCGTTTCCGGGTGCAGGCGGTAGGTGCAACGCTCAACCTCGGAACAACGGCGGGCGGGGGAGAGATCAAGGCTGATACGGCCTACGGGGTAGGATGGCACTCCGTTGAATTCACGCCTGGGGCCACAACTTTTTATATTGAATTTTCTTCTATTGCCCTCAATGCCACGGTTGACGATGTTTCGCTTATTGACAATGCCGCCGTAGAAATCGGATCTCCTTACGCCACGGCTGACCTTTTCGAGATTCAATTAGCGCAAAGCGCGGATACGATCTGGATCGTCCATAACAATTACAAGCCCCACAAGCTCACGCGCTCGGGGCATTCTTCCTGGTCGCTCACGGAATACGCGCCCACGGCGGACCCGTTCACGACAGCGGCCCTTTATCCTGGAACCGTAGGATTCTGGCAGCAACGATTGTGGTTCGGACGGAACACCACTTTCCCGAGGAGAAGGTATTCCACGATGAGCGGGGATTTCGATGACATGACAACGGGCTCCGATCCCGCCGATGCCCTCATTCTGGACCCCGCCTCGGGGGAGCAAAACCGGGTGGAATGGTTTTCGCCCGCCCGCGTCCTTCTTGTAGGAACCGCCGGGGACGAAGATCAAATCCGGGGGGGCTCCGTTGGCGAAGCCATCACGCCCACGAATGAAAACGTCATTCCGGAAACCAACATCGGAAGCGATCCCATCCAGCCCATCCGGGCACACAACCGGACCCTTTTTATGAATGCGGCGGGCCGGAGTCTGTATGGCCTCGTTTTCAGCTTTGAAGTTGACGGATATGTGGCCGTGGAGGAATCAGAACTTGCGGAGCATTTATTCCCCAAGGGCACGAGTATTGTCCAGATGGCCTACGAGAAAAAGCCGTACAGCATCATTTGGCTTGTCCGCTCTGACGGGAAGCTCATCGGCTTGACCTACGAGCGCCCCCAAGAGGTAGTTGCTTGGCACCTTCACCAAACCGGGGCAGCGGGGTTATTCGAGAGCGTTTGTTCCATCCCGCACCCGGACGGCGATAGGCACCAAACTTGGGTTATTGTGAAGCGCACTATTGACGGGAGCGCGGTTCGGTATGTCGAGTATTTCGATGATTCCGTATATACCGACAGCGCCCTCAAATATTCGGGGTCCAGTACGTCCACCTTGAGCGGCTTGGATCACCTGGAAGGCGAAACCGTTGCCGTCCGCGGGGATGGAGCGAATCAGACCAACAAGACCGTTGCATCGGGAGCAATCACTCTCGATGCCGCCGTGACCGAAGCCGAAGTTGGGATCAATTTCCAACCAAAGATTGAGATCCTTGAGCCGGAGATACTTTTCAAGTCGGGAACATCACTCGGACAGCAAAAGGCTTGGCACGAGGTATTCCTGCGGGTGAAGGATACCGCCGTGCAGCCCATTACCGTGAACGGCGATATTTTGCAGGGGCTCAACCCGGACGACATTATGGGAACGGCTCCGGCAGTTCAGACGGGAGATATTAAGGTAAACGTGCCTTCGGCATGGTCAGAAAATCTTGCGCTGGAGATTATCCGTACACTCCCGGGGCCCATGACGATCCTCGCAATCCACGGGAAAATACAGGTGAACGACTGATATGGGGGTTATTGATATGGCGATTTCCAAGTTCTTGGACTCTCTGGCCGAAGTTGAAGGCTACCGCAGCCGCGCCTTCCCCGAGTTGAGCCAATGCCGTTCATAGGGGCCATTATAGCCTTGGCTCTTGTCGGTGCCCTTGGGAACCTCCAAGCGGGCAAGGCTGCCCGATCTGCCAGCAGAAGGAACGCCGAAGAATTGGAGCGCCGGGCAGGGTTTGAGTTAGAGAGTACCGATATATCTGTAAGTCAATCTGAAAGGGATTCCGAGAGTACGCTTTCGCAGATTGAGGCCGATATCGGCGCCTCGAATCTCTTAATGTCCGGTTCGCCTCTCCTCGTGCTGAATGAAAGCAAGCGCCGGGCTGATGAAGAAGTGGCCCTCATCCGGCGCGGCGGGGAGGAACGGGCGCGGGGCCTACGGGTCCAGGGTGGTTTTGAGAGAACGGCGGGGGAGCAAGCCAGGACGGCCAGTTTATTTAATGCTAGCGGCTCCCTCTTGCGAGGCGTTGGCATGGCCGGAACGCTACGCCGAGATCGGGTAACGGGAAGGGCGGGAGATTAAGATATGCCGAAACTTACAGAGGTAAAGGTAGGCGGGGCCCCCGGATCTCCGGGCCTCATTCCTCGACAATCAGCGGCAGCGGCAGCGGCTCCCGGACAGGCATTAAGTCGGTTGAGTGAGGGCGCGGCAGAAGTGGCCTTCGACCTGGGGCAGAAGGTCCAGGCACTTGACCGCCTCGACGCCACCCTTACGGCCGTAAATAGGGCCACAAAGGATATCGCCACGGAGCGGGCCGCTTCGGAGGCCGATCCTAATTTCGAGGACCATCCCGAGCGTATGCAAGAGGCGATGGACGCCATTCTAAGCGACGCCCTTGCGGGGACCGACAGGAAAACGGGGCTCAGTATTCGCCGGGTACTTGAGCCAATGGCAGCACAGCAAATCATCAACGCCCAATCTCTCAAGGTGAAACGGACGCATGATTCCACCTTGGCTAAAGCGAAAGTTAGAATTGACGAACTCAAAAAGGTTCTTGCCGGCCCGACCGAAAATAGATTGATGGCCTTTGGGCCAGCCGCAAGGGCTGGCATTGAAAACGCACTAATTGAAATGTCGAATATCTTTGACGGTCTAACAGACTCCGGGATCTTGACGGAAGTAAACGCCAAGAAGTTGTTCGATACGGCTCTTGACGATGTAAAAACCTCCCGGGCCTTGAACGCCATTGACGCCGATCCGGAGAAGGCCCTGAAGAAACTAGGGAAAGGCGGATTCAACATAAGGAGTCAAACGCAAAGGGAGCGACTGATGGAGTCGGCCCGGAGCGATATTGAAAAGCAAGACCGTAAAATTGAAACCGAGAGGCGGCGGAAGGAGGCCGATGCCGAGAAGGCCCGTAAGGCGGAACAAAAACGAATAGACAAATACGCCATCCACCTTTCTTTGACCGGGAAAATGAATCAAAAGCTACTCAATAGCCTTGAACGTAAAATTAGCCTAACCGTCTATCAATCTGTCCAGGAAAGACTCCTGAAACAAGAGGAGGCTGGAGGACGGGGCGACCCCCGGCGCACCAACGAGATCCTTCTCTCGGTTACGGCCGACCCCGGAGGATTCGATCCCGATGCACCGGGGGCGATGCTCGGGCTTAACATTGTTCAACAAAGGGAAGTCTTACGTGAACATGAAGAACAGTTGACCCGCCTCGAAACACGGGAGGCCAAATTGGCGGCCCCTGAACGTGCGGAGGTTGTTCGCTTCTTCCGGGGCGGAAAGACTTTATTGCAAAGCCTAGATCCGACCATAGCGAATTCATTGATCTTCGCCCTCCGGGAATTCGATGATCGAATTAAGAAAGGCATTGAAACCCCCGCTGCCATTTCAAGGGACATACAGGAGCGATTTAGGTTCATCGTTTTCCCGGGCAGAGGGTTTATTGCAAGGTTTTCGAAAGTCCCAGGATACGACACGCCCGAAGGTGTGGACGAAATGGTGGCTGCTCGTGTAATCACGGAAGAAATGGGCGAACAAATCAAAGCGTACCTTGAAGGCAAACCCCAGGCGAAGAAGCCCGCGCCCACGGAACCAAAGTTGAAAAGGAAATAACAAGCCATGCCATTTATGAATTACGAGCCCGGAACGGAGGACCTTGGGCCGGAAATCCTTCGGCGGCGGGATCGCGTCCAGCAGGACATGAAGATCCCGCACCTGATTTTCCGCATGGAAGCCCCGGCGCCGGAGGGTGAGGTTGACCAGGAAGGGGAGGAAGCCGCACCGGAGGAGGCCCTTGATGGCGAGGAGGGATTCGACACCGAGGCATTCCTGGAGAAAGTCGGGAAAGAGGATAGCGAAAAGTTTCTCAAGTTCCTCGATAACGTCACGGGGACCGCGCAGGACATAGGCAAGGGGCTCGTGGTTGAAGGCCCGAAACAGGTCCTCGGCGGGACATTCGACGCGGCCCGTAGTTCGCTGTTTGGATTGCGAAAGGCCGGGGACGTTCTGCGGGAAATGGGAGTACCCGATCCTGTGCGCGTCCCCGTTCCCATCCCCAAGCTCGGAGAAGCGGAAACGACTACGGGCGGGATCGTGCGCGGGGCCAGCCAGTTTATCGCGGGCTTTCTTCCTGGGCTCAAGGTGGCGAAGGGCCTTGGTATCACCAGCGGAATCGGCCGGGCGGCCGCCGCGGGAGCCTTCGCGGACGTTGTTGCTTTCGACGCCCAAGATCCCAACATCGCAAATCTCGTAAACAAT
>NZER01000406.1 GCA_002690445.1 Candidatus Pacearchaeota archaeon | reverse complement strand
GCCCACCCTGTGCAGGATGTACTTACATCCAATCCTAAACTTATCATTAATAATCCATCTTCACCCTAAAGAGAATTTTGTCTCCCACCCTCTTTACAACAGGTTGTGCCAGGGCAGTCTTCATCACAATGTTCAAATTCTCATCATGAAAATAAATCCCAGAGATCTGTGTAAATCGAGAGTTTTTATCATTGGCGTTCAGGGATGCGGATAAGGGAAAACATGTTGGGTTCGACGAAGAGTTTATCATGTTAGCAGGAGCGAGAACATCTAAGGCCATCGTATGAACTTTGTTAGATCCCTGGAGAGAGATCGCATATTGATCCTTTCCAAACAAGGGTATGTTTGGAGATTTAACTAGAACAATCCCTTCTTTATAGAATACGTTTCCAACATTGTTCCAGGTAGCATGTTCAGTTAAACAATCAGCTCGATACAGCCCACCGTAACCATCATCTTTAAGGATCATAGAGACCTTCCCGTCAGATCCTGTCAAGCTTGCATCCTTAATTTGAAATGATCCTTCAAGGATCCTGTCCCCATAGAATAAACTCCCAATACTAAAAATTACGACCTCGTTAGAGGTGGTATCAGCTGTCTCCTGTAGGACGGATTGAAGTCCCACACTACCTGACTTGTAGTATAACCAAGAATTTGCTCCCAGGTCCTGAGAAAGTGACCAGTTTAAGTTAGCTCGTCCTCCAGGACTAGAAGGCCAAACATAGTAAGACGATGCAGGAGTGGTGCTGGTGACCTTCTGAAGAAGGCCTCCACCAGCACCATCGTCGTACACCATTGATCCAGAAACGGGTGCGACACCAATCTGTGTTGGAAAAACGCCGGGTGGTGCTCCAGTTTGAAAATGTTCGGACAGTGAGAGATCTGAGTCTAGGTGAATTAAACTTAGGTCTAGGTGACCTAGGTCATTTACAAACTTTCCTAGACCACTTCCAGAAAGTGGTTTTTGATCGTAAGACCCCGTGAAAAGTAATTCAAAGTTAGGTTTAAACTTTCCGTTATCACACGGAAGGACGGTTAGGTTTCTCTTCTTGTGAGTGTCTTGAAAAAATAGAACATCATTAGCATTGTTAGTTTGTCCAAAAGTCTTAGAGCTAGGATCAGCACCTCCAGCAGCTGTCCACTCAGAAACAGCAGTGTTAGACCCAGTAAGCTTAAACAACCTGGGGTAGTTTCCTGTCTTGAAATCCCTAACAAAATTCTCAACATTAACGTCCCTTCCTCCAACTCTAAAAGATAGATCCGTGCTAAAAGGATCCTTTGTTGTAGGCAGATAAGATGGGTGAGGAGATGGAGCGTCTGGGAGGTGTGATAAGCTTTCGGCGTAATTAAACCAATAATGTCGGTTGTCATCCGGACTCAACCTTATGTTAGCCCTTTTCGGAGACTCCTTAACAAAGAGAGGTGGGACATAAAAAAGAAGATTAGACAGGTCGCTAAGCCCCTCCCTTGAAGATTTTTCAATTTCATCAGTGTTTCTGTAAGATTCAAATATCTTTAAATCATGAACCTCAGCATTTAACGGGTGATTGAAAGCATAAGAGGCAGGATTAACAACACGGGACTCATAGGGTTCCATGATCTTCGTTCCATCCCTAATAAAAGTTCCACTGGTAAAAAAGAAACTCTGAGATGATCTTCCATTGTTAGGTCCTTGATAAAAATTCCCAACACATAAAGCAGCAGGGTTCCCAGGGATTCCGGAACCATCAGGGTACGATCTAGGTGCAATAGTAGACGAAGGAACATAAAACTGTCCTTGTTGAACACCATCTACCGTAAAAGATCCTGTTCCATCATTGACTGTCTTGGTTCCCCACCTCACACAAACGTGATGCCAGTGATTCCTCTTTAAAGACCTATTATCTTTTGATAAGAAAATTAAGTCTCCTATTCCCGAACCCACAGAAGGGTACGTGTCCGACTTTGACCTTTGATTATTTTCCACAGCAAGAGAAATTTCTGAAGGTGAGATGTCGGCACTGTGACTAAGTTGTAACATCAACCTGTAACTGTTAGGAAGTCCTTCTTCATCGAGGGCGCTTCCTGTCACCAGGGATAATGCATAACACGAAGAAAGGTGAAGTATTGTCCCTGCCTTAAAAATGTCACCGGGAGAATCCGTTGTATACTTTGGATTTATGTAAAAATCAAAAGAAAAAGGTCCTCTCGTTATATACGATCCTGACACGAGATCTCGCGACCCAGTTTGTGATGCTGAATTAGGATATATTATTACGGACTCAGAAGGGACACTAGATGCAGTAAAGAAGTTCAAACAATGGTAGTTCTTATAAGCATAGTTCATTGTGAGAGGAAAAGCTGGCCTATAGTCCGGAATGAGACTTTCCCTAATGGCCCTCTTACAATTAGATGATCCGGTAAACTGGGTCTTTTTAAAGAAAAACGTTTTCTCCGGATCTGGCTCTCTAGGCGATGTCATCTCTAGAACAGGTTCTAGTCTAGAAATGTCTTGCTTTGCAAGAAGTTTCCAGGTCGTCCCTGCGAGAGTGTTTACATCTGACAAATAATTTCCTATGTGGGATTCAATGTCAGTAACACCGGTAGACACGTCGCTAGCAGCATTAGCGAGGTAGTCGTCGACAGAATCAAGGGTAGATGGAGCACCTGGGACTAACGCTAGTGAATCAGCATAAGGTTCATCCTCAGCAGACGGTGGGTTATCACTAGTAAAATTCGTTAGGACACGGGACGCCCTAGGAAACACACCGATAGATCCCGTTACCTGACCTCTAGATCCGGAAGTATATGTTCGTTTCGGATTAGTCTCTAGGCTAAAAAACCGAAAGTTGTCTTCTGTTAATCGAAATATGGCCATGCATAGCGTCTTCTTCTGTTAGAAGTCCAATCTAACCCTAATTGTTATATCCTTCTCATCATTTTTCTCAATTGGGCGAGAAAGTTTAGCAACTGCTAATAGGTTATTGTTAGCATCGTAAAGACCGACAGACGTTATAAAAGAAAATGCTCTCTGTTGTCCTTCCATGCCTTGATCGATAACTTTTATTCTACCGGTAGCGTCGGTGAACGTAGGGTTAGATGAATAGTTGAATTCATCTGGGTTGGCCCGACAGAAGAAAAGGGTTGAATTAATATTCGTAACATTTTGGAATGTCATGGCAGTTAAACTACCTGACTGGAATCTAGTAGAAGCAATATGATCCACAATGTTATCAATTGATCCAGAGTACATCAAGTCCGGAATAAATTTAGCTCTAGTGTTACCGTAAGTCTGACCCTCCGTCGGCCCAATCACAACCTGACCCGCGGCTGCATCCTTGTAAGTTGAAGCTCGCATGCCGTCAATAACTCCAGAACAATGTTCACCACCTGAAATTATCTTTTTAAGATCTAAAACGACAATGCCTTGATCATAAAAGATGTTACCTACTGATCTATTAGTATCACTAGAATCAACTATGTTCCCAGTCGCTCCTCCAAATAACGTTATTTGATTAGTAGCAGATCCAACATCAGTAAAAATCTTTGACCCACTAAGAGATGTTAGATTTAAGTTTGCCTTAAGTCGATTAGTAACTAGTCCGTCATGTTTGTTGTGGGATGATGTCTGATAGAACTTAAGAGCAAATGTCTCTCTTTTTATTGAATCTCTAGAGAACAGTCGGTTGATTCCTACAAACAAAGCTTCGTCGATCTTAGCAGTGGCAGTATCAGTTGAAGCATTAATGGGAGACATGAACTGATTGTTGGCATTTCCTAATAAAACTTGAGCAAACTGTTTATAATTGTCTACCTTTTCTCTCATCATTAAACTATTAGATGGATACAGTCTCTTTCCTGCTGAATCTAATCCCAAGGAATTAGACAAGGCGGTAGAACTAGATTGAAAAAGGCCCACTGACATGTCGAGAACTACATTAGACGTTTGTAAACTATAATCTTGATCATAAACCGTGTGGAACAAAGATGACGTCACTCCAGGACCCACGCCACCAGTTACAAAAATTTGATACTTCCGCCTAGTCGTAGATCCCGATATGTCTTCTTGAATCACATCTACAAGCTGATTAAGAAACGACTTCGCTGACCTTATATCGTTAGGTCCTAACTCTTTATATGTTGCCATGTACTAAACTTCTCCGATCTACGTCTTCGTGATCGTAACCTCAAACTGGGTTAAAGCACCACTTTTGGTACCAACTACTTCAACAATAGCTCGACCATCAAAAAGATTAAATTGAGCGTCTGACAGTGTCTTTGTCTGAATTGTAAAATTAAGAATGGCTCCGCCAAAACTATTCAACGCGCCGGTTCTTTGCATAGAATAAGTGGCTCGACCATCAGGATCTTTACTTATTGGAGAACTAGCGGGAATAAAAAGATAATCATCTCTCATAGTGATAAGAAAAACTTCATCGACAAGGTCCGGGTCGACCTGAATGGCCGTCGCTGATGTTCGTTGTTCAATTACAACTGTTGAAGTTGTTACTGTCCCAGCGGTAGTTAAAGCTACAGAAGTAACAGTGCTACCGGCAAGGCTCAAGCTAATAGTAGGCATGTAAACAAGGTTTGGATTGGATATTCCTACTAGTTTGTTTTTCTGTGCTAGTGCCCGATCAGTAAGAGCTTGAAACACAGGGGTGTTTTTTTCAATTTTTTCTTTTCCAATTGTGCGTCCATATTTTTGAATAATATCATAAGATACTTCAGAATCACCTAATCCAAACTTGACAATGGAAAAGGATCCATCGTTTAATGAAAGAAACTCTCTCCCAAGGTCAGTAAGAACAGCATCGGATGTAACGGCAGAAGTTGAGTTATTTAAAAGTCCCATATAAAGTTCTCCAATTATGGTCGATGATCATTAATATATATTTCCACAGTGTCAGTTTCTTGTAAACTAGCATTGATAATGTTTACAACATACCGATTTGATGATTCATCACTGTTCGAAGGAATCTTCGTCGATAGAAAAGGATGAAGGTCAAGAGGACGGGGAGTACTCGAGGAGTTTTCTCGTGGTCCTGATATTTCTAGAAACTCAGGATCAAAATAGACTGTCATTTTTTTCTTACCTGAAGACTGAATGGAATTAACAAAAGCGCCCTGTCTTAATAAGAAATTAGGATACGGTTTTGGACAACCAGGTGGAATTACCTGATTAACTATCAACCTGTTTCCAAAACGATCAAACCTAACCCTAATCTGACTAGAGTAAGAAGAACTAGTTCCATGAACATCGACAGCGACGATAGAGTACATAAAATCACTGTCAAACTTAAATTCTTCGTCAACGTATATAGTTTTAGGATAGTGCTTTCCTGACGTTTTTTTCACATCTTCCACTAAGTCAGGAAAAATAGTTTCAAAGAAAGTTGAAAATGAGTCAATTTGACTATTAAGTCTTCGATCAAAACTAATTTCTTTAACTAGTTCAAAAGAAACGTTTGTTGTTTTTCTTCTAAAAACTTGAAATTTACAGACTATGTCGGCCGCATCGGTAATTGGAGGTGACCACGTTAACCTTAAAGAGTTTTTAATATGATCCCACGTTGCAATTAAATTAACGGGAGGTCGAGGTCTAAAATCATACGTAGCGTTAACTCTAATGACAGGACTTGGTCGGCCTGAAACGAGAGTTGGGACAAGTAAGGAAGTAGGAACTCCTGAGTTGTCGAGTTCATAACCTTGAAAATACACCAGGTAAATCGGTCGAATAATATAGTCATATCGACTGCCATATCTAACCGCTCCGTCCGCGAGCCATCCTGGATTGTTGGGTGATGCGAACAGAGACTTAGCACCTACAACACTACCGGAAGAGGTGACTTCATATTTATGAATAACGTATCCAAATAAAGCTGATGATCCAGCAGCCGATAGGGTGGCTCCCTCTATCAAAATATTAGAAATATCTCCAGGCAGGCTAAAAGCTAAGTCATATTCTAAACTTGAAATCGTATCATCTACAGCGGACATGCCCTCTCTAGCATTATATTGAAAACTGGTGAACGGTCCGTCTGGGTCGATCGTTACTAAAGGCCCTAGATCATCTTCTAACAAAGAAAAAACATCATCAGATGCAGATCTTATAATAGAGGCACAAAATGAAGAGTTTATCTGTCCTTGTAATGATACCTTGCTAGCGTTATCAAATATAGATTGAACCCTTCCAGGAAGATTGTTTAGACTGCTCTCGTCGACATTGATGACGCTAGTTACCAAAGAATTTAAGGCGTCTAAGATAATATTTCCTTGAACATCATCGCCGGTACCTTCATTGAGAGAAGATGCCGCTTCCAACAAATCAAAACCTGAAACGGTGTTAAACGGGTCAAACCCGGCAGCATCAGTTAAACTTGGGTCAATAAGTGTAGCTGTTAATAAAACTAAATTAAGAATTTTCTGATCGCCGGCGTCATCTCTAAAGACAGTAGAAACGTATCTATTTCTAGACGCGACAGAATCCGTTGTAAAATTAGTAGCATTTTGAGCAACAGCTATGATAGGATCCTGCATCGCAGCATTTAACAGCTCATCTACAGCGACCTGAGCAGCAGGAACCGATCCCTCAGGCAAGGGTCCTAATTCAGTTTGTCCTAAGCTTCTCGCTTGGGGTGGTGTCCATGACAAAGTAACATAACGAGGTAAATTTTGTACCGAAACTGGAGTCCCGATTAACGAAGGCGTGGGCGCATTCTCTGAAGTATAAATTACTCGGCCTAAATTATCAGTTGCAGGAATAAAAATCTCATCAAGTTCAAAAGCAGCATACACAAAATCACCTTCTGGATTTTTCACTGGCGGAAAATCCAGAACAGGAGCTGCTGGAGAAGGGTATGATTGTAAAATAGTCATTTTTAATTTCTCCTCAAGTTAGG
Organism: Candidatus Pacearchaeota archaeon; assembly: GCA_002690445.1. The sequence continues at coordinate 515 of NZER01000406.1, read as the reverse complement.
GCGCAATGCCGGGTATTGAGCCCGGGCCTAGTGTTACAAAAAATTCGCTAGCTTCATAGTATCCTTCTGACCTGTTTCTAGGTTTTATCCTGTATTCGCCAGCATTGTAACCCGCTTCAACCACACCGTCATTTATCAAAGTGTTAAGGTAGGTGGTGTCGGTTTCGGTGGTGTCAATCAAAAACTTATCGGGATCTACCAAAATATTAAAAACCCTGTCAAACATCTTAGGGCTTACGAGCCTTCCCTGATCCCTAGACCCCCCTGCAAAGACTGACTTTGCTCGAAATAAAGACAGTAAAATTTTAAGATCTCGGGAAACCTCAAGGGCTCGGCGCTCTCCGGTGTCGGCGATGGGTGGCTCTATCTGTGTGTTCATAAGAGATGTCCAAGGGTCCCCTCCTAACTGTATGGTGGATAAAATATTGAGAAGTTGTTGACCTTCAGCGGTGGCAGGATCCACACTGTTTTGCAACTCGTCAAGAGTTAATCCATAAGCCTCCTGAAGGTGTATG
>NZER01000405.1 GCA_002690445.1 Candidatus Pacearchaeota archaeon | reverse complement strand
TATGACATTAAATTTAATACACCTCAAAGTATGAAAACATTTTGTCCACTCGCAATTTAAATAGTGGTTATGAGTTCTCTGGAGCAATCTATGTAGTTCCATCATCATCAATTGACTTAAGTTAAAGGCAACTTTCTTTGCATCATCCATTGTAATAAGTAATTATATTAGTTTAGAAGGGGGAAATAGGACTTTTACCTACATAACCCCTCTTTCTCGTAGAACTACCAGAATTTATCCCCCGTCTTATTGAATTTCTTTATTATTCCCACTATGGAGGTGCCTATTATGCCCTCTATAGCCTTTAAAACGTTGTAAACAGCCTTTTCATCTCTCAGAGAGAACTTATAGTTGTAAATCTTGGCATAAGTCTCATCCCAGATGTCTAACTTAGCAGTAAACCCCTCAGGATTGCTGGAATGTTTAATAATTCTTATCTTTCTCTTTCTTGATTTCATTCTTTTAAGCTAATATCTTGAAATAGTCTAAAATAAAATATATTCCACCTAATAATACAAGAATAGCAACTAATGTTTTTACATTAAATGCCATCTTTGGTTTTACGGCCTCCATTTCCATTTTAGTTAATATTAACCTTTGAGGTGATGTCAGATTTCCGTTGGTTTCCGCCACCTTGTAATCATTTTCGGAGTTAAATTCCCTATGTTTCTCCATTTCTCCCTTTGAAGTAACAGGTTGAGTGTTCCATTCCGTTAAAATAAGTAGTGGGAAGTTCTTATATCTTAAAATATTTCCACTTCTGGCATCATAAATTGCTTTATCAATCATAATTGTATCATCTTCAATCTTACAGACCTTAAATTGAGCTTCTTTGTTAGAACTTATTATTAATACAAGAACATGGTCTTTTCTAAACTTCCCTTTATTCATTCTTATACCTAATGGAAGTTTAAATCCCTTTTTTTTCTTCTTTCCAGAAGAAATATCTGTTATCATCCCTTCGATTTTATCAATTTGTTCAGTTAGAGATAATTCTTTCTTCATTTTACCTCCTTTCAGTAGGGTGCTGGTTCTTTAGGTTTGAACCATCCCTTGTTTACTTGTGGTTGTCCTGTCTTAGTCAGGGTAGTTGCTGCTTCCCTCTTAGTTGTTACAACTAATTGTGGTAAGAACCCGCCTCTACTTAATGAAGTTGCTTGGACTACCTGACTTTTAGCTTGAAAGTAGTTAGAAAAAGCATTCATATTCATAGCTTTACAGTATTCTGATATTTCTAAATGAGTTCTTACAGGAATCTTAACTTGTCCCAGCTCATCTTCAGTTAAATTTGCAGTTTTAACATTTGTTTGTTCAACTACATCTTTAAAAAATTTAAAATGGTTAAGTTTTTCTTCTGCTTCTAGCCCCCCATATCTATTTTCATCTACAATGTCTGCATCTTGTAAATGTCTTCTAATCAATTCACTTGATGTCATTTCGTCTGTCATATAATCATCCATTATTTTCTACCTGTTCTTTTATTCCCTCTATTGTTTCTCTTAATGTTTGTTGTTTGAATTTACTCCATACAAATAAACATAAAGTTATTAGAATGGTCATAGAAATTAGACCATCCCAGTTCATTTTAAGCGAACCTCCTCATATTGTTTTTTACATTCTTCAAAATGCCATGAAGTTAAAACCACCATCGCCCCCGTAAGAAATGCAGCCCACCAACTTTGATAATGTGATTTATAATTTACAATGAATATCACCACCATCAAACAAATATCTCTCATAAATATATTAAGCCATTTCCAATCCATCGCATCAACTCCTTTGTTCTCCTATAATTCTAAAACCTTGTTTTTGAAATTCGAGTGTAATATAATCATAAATATCTTCTTCACCGTCCATTTTTTCCATAGCGGCATAATGATTCTCCAAATCTTTTAGATAATTTGCTGAATCTTTGTTGTGAGAATTCTTAATTAAATAATCTAAAGGATAATTTTTTTCAAAATTATCAGCACTACCGCTACAAGAAACTTCCTTACCTTTAATAGTTACTCTAATGGCATTGCCCATTATTTCAAATATTACTATAATCATTTTACCAATACGTTTTTTATTTCCGCAATATCATTTGCAATTCTTCTCAATACTTCCTTTTCTTGTAAAACATTCTCTTCGCCTTCATCTTCAGTATCTCTGAATGCAATTTCAGTTTGTGTTGGAATTTGTACTAATTCATATTTGTCAGTTTTTTCTTTTGCCATTTTATCCTCCTAATAATATTTATTTATTAATAACTCATAAACACTTCTTATTCCAAAATAAGCTCCTAGAGCAAAGTTTGCAGAAGATAATAATACTGTTAAAAAATTATTTAATTCTTGAATCCCTTGTGTTGAAATAAATATTCCAAGTCCTAAACACAATAAAGAACCCATCCATATTACGAGAAAATCTTTTATTCTATAACCCCAAGCAAGAAAAAAATAAGCTACCGCAGAGATAAACATTACCGCTGGTATATCATATACTACCATTAATTAGCACCCCCCAAAAAATAAAGAGGGAAAACCCCTAAGGTTTTTCCCCGTTTTAAATTAAAAATCATTTGTATTTGTTTTGTCTATTTACATTAAACCGCCTCGTCTCAAACCAGTAACAGCAAGACCTATTCCAGCACTAGCTACTGATAAACAGTAAAATAGTGTAGTCAATCCCAATATTGTTGATGCAGAACCAGTTACATTATTTGGTGTACTTGCATTTCCATCTGGGTCTCGTGCTAATTCGATTTGGTCGGCTACAGTGGGAGCAAGAGTTACTCCGATTAATATTACAATAAATCCTCCAATTAAATTGCCTAACATTTTAATTTACGAGGAAATCTTACATTAAACCTGATTGTCTTAAACCAACTGTTGCAATTCCTATACCGGCACTCGCAACACTTAAACAGTAAAATAGAGTTGTTAATCCGATAATTGTATCTGACGCTCCAGATATGTTTCCATTATTCTGTGCTGCCTTTACTTCGTCAGCTACTGTAGGTGCAAGAGTTGCTCCAACAAGAATCACGATAAAACCACCGATTAAATTTCCTAACATTTATATTCAATCCTCCCAAATTTGGAAAGGCGTTTATCTTTATAAATGTTCTTAATAAAACTTATAAAGTTCATTTTACTAGTAAAAAAAGGAATTAATAAATTTGAAAAAAGAAAGAGAGTTTAATGCTAAAGTATTTGTAAATAAAAAAACTAAACAGGTTTCTATTTCTATTCCAAAAAAACTTGTGAAGTTTAAAAAAGTTCCAAATTTCTTGGAGGTAAAAATTAAATGGTAACTCAACAACAAGTTATTCAAGTCGAACAACAACTTACTTCTCAACAAAAACAATTTACACAAGCAAAAAAACAATTACAAGCACAAAAACTTCAATTTACTAGACAACAAAGACAACTACCAAGACAACAAAGGAGATTACTGCAATCAAGATTTAAACAACAAAAACAACAATCCTTACAAGCATTAAGAAAACAAGAACAAGCATTTCAAAAAGAAATTGCTCCTGTTCAATCTCAACTTGAAACTGCAAAGGCAGGACTTCGACTTCAGCAAGAGTATGAATACGGAAGAAAAATGGCACGAAGAGGAGTTGTAGACCCAGATTTCACTAAAATGATGCAAAGGGGATATAGAGGTGAATTATCAAGGATTGAATATGGTACAGCACTTATTGAACAAAGAGCGGCATTAAAAGGGTTAGGAGGATTTCAAACTATTACTGGAGAGATTCAATATCGAAGACCTTCGGGTGAAGTAGTATTCTATAAACCTGCTCCCATAGCATTTTCTCCTTCAACTATTGCTCCAACAACTGAAGCTATGCCTAGAATAGAAAGTGCGGGGACAGCAAAAGAAAGATTAATGAGAGCCATACAAGATGTTACTTTTTATCCTCAAAGAGAAATGAGAATCCCAAAAAAACCTCCAACCTTTAAAGATATAAGTTGGCAAGAAACATTTGGAAAAACAACACCTGCAGGAAAACGAGTGGATATTCCCGGTAAAATTAGTTTAGGTCAATATGTTTGGGGTAAATATAGTCAAGCAGTTGGAAAGGTAGTGGGTTACAGAGATGAGCCTCGTGTAGGCAAACCACCTATATTTCAAATTTCTCCAAAAGCAAGAGGAGTTATAGAAACAACAGGGAGAATAATACCAGATGTTTCTAAATGGATAGCTTTTACTCCACTGATGGCTACAACTCCGGCAGCACTTCAACAAATAATATCAAGAGGAGCAAAACCTGTGGGAGAAACTATTTTTGTATCAAAGGTTAAAAAAATACCTAAAGGATTTGAAATTAAAACGGCAGCAAGAACAGACATTGGAGGAGCAAGATTTGTAGGAAGAACAGATGCAAAATTAATTAGTGTGGGAAAAAAATTACAAATAAGTGCAGGAAGAGGTTGGGTTAGACAACCTCCAAGAATGGACCTAACTCAAATTGAAGTGGCAGGAGTTGTTGAAAGATTAGGAAAAGCAAAAGAAATTTTCGTGCGTCCAACATATCAAGTAACAAAAGAAGCGGGAAGAGGTTTTAGGGGAATCGTAGGAATTAAAGAAGTAGTTAGGAAAGAATTATATGCTCCAAGAGTAATAACAACAAGGCTAGGAAAAATAACAGAACAGCCGTTTTTAGGAGTAAGTCAAAGACTAAGAGAGGGAGTATTTAAATTAAGAGGAACGGCACAACCTCTATTCACTAGAGGGAAAGGAGTTATTTCTGACGCAGAAATAAAAGGAATTTTAGCTTATGTTGGTAAAGCACCAGATACTGGTAGAAAAATAACTACATTTGCAAAAGCAGGAAAACCATTAATTAAAACAGTTACCCCTCAAGTTCAAAAACAAATTACACAAACTGCATTTGGACAAGCAACAGGATTAGGAGCAGCTGCAACACAAATTGTAACTAAAGAAGCGACAAAAGGAGCTGTTGTTGCAGGAGTTCTGCCAACTGGTTTTGGTGCAGTAAGGTCTATGATTCGAACACAACCAGCAGTAAGACAATTTCCTGCTGTTCAACCTCCAACATATTTTCCACTACAAATACAGCCTCAAGTTCCAATCGTTGCAACAATTCCCAAAGTTGGTCAAGCTATTGAACAAGCATTCGGATTAACACAAAAACAACAATTAAGACAAAGACAATTATTAGAACAAGAAACTACATTATTGCAACTTCCCACTCAAAAAATAGTTACAAGACAATTAATAGTTCCTTCTTTTAGATTAGGAGTTCGTCAAGAGTTTAGAGTTCCGCAACCTTTTATTCGTCCAACAAGACTTGTAGTTCCTCCCCTCATTCCAAAAGTTAGTGCTACTGAGATAACTCCTTTTGGAGCGGGAAGAATTCCCGAAGGAGTTAAAGGATTTAGAGTATTTGTAAAAAGAAAAGGTAAAAGAGTTTTCTTTACAGGAAGATTTCCAAGAGGAGAGGCAATAAGGATTGGAGCAAGAGAAGCAAGAAGAACTTTAAGAGCAACATTTGGAGTTGTAGAGGCAGGAGTAATAAGAGGGAGAAGAGCACCAGCTTTTACACCATCACCTGAAGTATTTAGAACTTATAGAATTGTTAAGGGGAAAAGAGTTCCATTAAAAGATGTTTGGATACAGAAAGCTCCATACAGATTATCTGCCAAAGGAGAAGTAAGAGAAATAATTACCGCTAAAAAAAGAAAAGGAGGTAAAAGAACGAGATGGTTATGAATAGAAAAGGGCAAACTGCTCTGATTGCGTTAATGGTTGGAATTATGGTTTTTATGATGGCTATGATTTTCATCGCACCAATTTCTGATGTGATTAGTGAAACTAGAAATGAAACGCAATTAGATTGTAGTCAACTTAACGGAACAATTTCCGATGGACAAAAAGCAACGTGTCTGATAGTTGATTTAATATTACCATATTTTATTGCAGTAATAATAGCAATAGCAGGAGCCTTAATCTCAGCAAGATTTTTGACATAGAATGAAATTGAAAATTATGGTAATAATGTTGGCAATGGTATTTTTAATACCTTTAGTTAGCGCGGACACTTGGGATAATTGTAAAGTCTATAATGAAGCAACACAAACAGTTACTATAAAAAATGCTTTCTGTTTAGGAAAAGATTTAGCAAATATAACTTTGGATACTCCTTTGAATAATCATGTAATTGCAGGACAAGATATAAAAGTTGCAAAAATGACAATTAAAAATTTTGATGATCATGGTGATGATATTTTTGAAGAAATGAGTTTTTATCACTTACCAAATTTAGATGCGTTTAGTAGAAATTTTGAATATAAAAGAAAAGAAATAGAAGTAGTTGATAAATATAAAACAGAATGCTCACAAACAACTTTAGCTAATAATAGTATAAAAACTGAATGTGAAAGAGTAAAAGATGGAACTAAAGAGATTGACAAATGGGTTACTCTTGATAAAGAATTTACATTAGGAGAAGGAGAAGAAATTGAATTGGGATTATTTACACAGGTTAAAGTTGGAGATAGAGTTGAATGGATACCAAATATTTTAGGGGAAAAAGTAGATGAATGGGCGGAATGGACTGCGGATTTAAATATAGGGTTGATAGATTATTATAGGTTTGATAGTGCTGATGCAAGTACGACTGCCATTGATGCGGTGAGAGGTTTAGCTAATGGAACTTATACAGGTGCGAGAAATCAAGATTATGCAAAGATAGGGCAGAGTGTTTATTTTGATGGAGCTAATGATAAAATATTATTTGATGGTTTAAGTAATATCCCAAGTGATTTTAATTTAGGTTCAACATTCTCAACAGCTTACTGGTTTAGTGCAAATACCACAAGCGGAGCTATGACTGTTGGAACTATTGGTGCTTGTGGTGGAGACCAATATAATTATTGGAGTGCAAATAAATTCCAAATAGCTTATGCAGGAGAATATGATTTCCCAAGTTCAGTATTTACTCCAACATTGGGGCAGTGGTATCATGTGGCAGTAGTTTCCGCAGGAGGAAGTAATAAGACACTTTATATTGATGGTTCAAGACATGGAACTTTCTCAAATAGTGGAGCTTGGGATTTAGAGTGTTATATGGAAAATGGAGGGAGTATGGGTTTCAGTATGGGGGAGGAAGAAAATGGAGGGAATGATTGGCATGGTTATTTAGATGAGATGGGTATATGGAATAGAACTATAACACAAGCAGAAATAACTCAGTTATATAATGGAGGGGATGGGATTACTTATACAAATGAATTTGGAGAAGCACCTACAGTTACATTAAATGCTCCAGCAGATAATCATAAAAGTAGAACTGGAAATATTACTTTTAATTGTTCAGCAACTGATGCAAGTGCAAACCCCGGAATTTTGAACCTAACATTATTACTAGATGATGTTGTTAATATTACTATTACAAATAGTTCGGCTGCCTCAAATTTAAGTTTAGAAAGTTTAAGAACAGGATTTACAGAGGGAAGTCATAACTGGACTTGTAAATCTTCTGATAGTACTGCACAAACAATAGCGGTTGCAAGAGATTTTACAGTTGATACTACACTTCCACTTATTACTATAACTGCTCCTGAAGATAAGGTTAACGATTTTATATGGACTGGTAAATCTGTTAATTTGAACTGGACTATTAATGATACTAATCTAGAAAGTTGTTGGTTTGAATATAATGGCTCTAATACAACTTTAACTTGTTCGGCAAATCATACAACATTTGCTATAGCTTCAGGTGTATACGAACTAACTCTTTATGCAAATGATACTCATGGGAATGAAAATTCTGCGTTTAGAAATTGGAGTTATAGAGTATTTGAAAATAGTAGAAATTTTACTACGCCTATGTATGAAACTGCAAATAATAGTTTTCAAATTAATATTTCAACTGATGGGAGTCAAACCATTACAGCAGTATTAGATTATGCTGGAACAGAATATGTAGGGGCTAAGAATGGAACAGATAGTAATGCACAATTTACTGCAAGTTTTGATACTCCAATAGGAGTTACCTCTAATACTTTCTTTTGGAATATAAGTTATGGTGGAACTTATATAGCAACAAATTCCACAAGTCAATCAATTAGTTTGTTTAATGTGTCTCAGTGTTCTAATCCTGTTTCTACCTCACCTAAGATGATTCATTTTACCGCAAGAGATGAAGTAAGTGATAACCCAATAAATTGGTCTTTAGCAAATTTTGATGGGACATTTTATTTAGGAACTGGAGCAATTAATAAAACTATAAGTGGCTATACAAATACAACAGCAAATGTTTCTTTCTATGATTTCTGTGCAACACCTAAAGATTTTGGAGAAATAAAACAAGATTTTACTATTCGATACTCTGCAACAGATTATCCACAAAGAACATTTGCAACAGCCACTCCTATTGGATTTAATGGAGTAGACATAATAACATTAAATCAAACATTATATTTATTAAGCACTGCAGATGGAGGTGATGTAACTCTACAAGTTCAGAGTGCATCAGGCAGCCCTTTAGAAAATGTATATGTTAATGTAACAAGAGGGATTGGGGGAGTAAAAACATTAGTTGGAAGCGGGAATACTGGGTCTGATGGGGGCATTACTTTCTTTTTGAATGGAGATGAAGACCATACTTTTACTTTTGTTAAATCTGGATTTCCAACATTAGTTACTACATTTCAACCAACTCAAACTACCTATACTATTACTATGGGAGAATTAGGAGGGAATGAAACTTATGATTTTGCTAGAGGGGTTAATTTCCATATAACCCCTACATTAAACGCATTAAATAATAATACACAATATACCTTTGGATTTAATTTAACTTCTGCATATTGGGAAGTTTCAGAATTTGGATTTACTATTAAGAATGGTACAAGTTCAACTATTGCAGGTAATAGGTCTACTGTGAATGGTGGGAATTTAACTTTAGTAATAAACACTGGGTCTAATAGTTCCATATTAATGGAATATTTCTGGGCGGTAGGAGCTGGGAATTATTCTAACTCTACAAGAAGTTGGATGGTTATTAATGATGAAAATTTTGGCTTTGGATTAAAAACCTTCTTTGATGATTTAAAAAGTTATACGGCGGATGATGGGACTGGTATATTCGGTCTATCGAATATAGGATTATTTTTAATAATATTTACCCTTATATTTTTAATGGTAGGAGGTCTAGCTATGACTACAGGACTATACTCCCCTATGGCTTTAGTTGTTCAGACATGGTTATTAGTATTCTTGTTTGATGTAGTGTTTGGAGTATTCCCTAATCCTAATCCTGACATAATGTCTAGAGGAGTTCCTACAATTATAGTTGGAATAATAGCAGTAGCAATTTATCTGCGGGAGAATATGAGATAATGGCAAAAATATATACTTACATCTTTTTAGCAATTGGATTCAGTGCCTTATTGGGCTTACTAGGAATAAGCAGTACCTTTGGAAGTTTTATGGATGTAATTAATCCAAATACAATTATAGACTGGTATTCTGATTCTATGTTTTTAAAAATTGTAACTACGATTGCAGGTATTACCACAGGAGCGATTGTATTGATAGGTATATTTGGAAGACAAGCCATAACAGTAGGAATAACTGCCTCAATCGCCGCAGGAAGTTTAGTTGCATTGTTAGGGGATTGGATAAGAGTTGTCCAATATGCTAATAACTCAAGTGGTGCTTGGCAGGGCTGGTTGGTAAGTTTAATATTAGCTCCTTTTATTGCTTCATATATGTTTGCCCTATGGGATTGGGTAAGGAGTGGAGGAGATACATAATGGCATTAGTTAAACCTTTAGACTTTGAAAAAATATTCATAAATTACTTCGCAGGAAGTGCAGAAATATTTGTAGTTGTAGCTATGATATTCTTTGCATATTTAGGAGCAAGATTTAGAATGCCTGCCGGAGTATTTGGAATGTTTATGGCTTTATTCATTATATTACTAGCGGGGTTTAACTTTGATATGTTTTTAATACCTTTAATCGTTGTAATGGTACTAGGCGTTTACTGGATATTAAGTAAAGTAATAAAGTATTAGGAAAAAGCTAAATAGGAGTGGAACTTACAAATAACATGGGATGGATACAAGACAAAATAGCAGAGTTTAGGAATAAAAAAGCTGAAGAGAAAGAGATGAAAAACCATTATCTCCGGCAGAAATATGTCGAAGAAGACTACGAACAGAAACGAATCAGTCATTATGAAAGAGAATTAATGAGACATAAGGAAGAGTTAAGACAGAAAAGGATTAAGGAAATAGTTAAGGGAATAAGAAAACGAGATAATAGAAAGTTTTGGAGTGGTAAGGAACATAATCTTGCTTATGCTCCTAATGTATTTCTGAATCATAAGAAGATATTTAATAGCGGGAATATGTTTGCAAAACAAAAGAATGTTTTTAATGGTCAAAAAAATTTCTTTCATAATCATAAGAAATTATTTAAAATGGGGGGGAAGAGATAATGGCAAAATGGATACAAAAGGCAGGTATTAAGAAAGGAGCACTTTCAAGACAATTAGATATTCCTATTGAAAAGAATATACCAATAGGATTATTGAATAAGATTATTAAAGCACAGGCAGGAGATACAATAACTAATCCTTATAAGGTAGGTAAGAAAAGAATTAAAGTTACAAGGAAATTAGAAAGAAGAGCAATACTCGCAAGAACATTAAAAAGGTTACATAAATAATGGCCAAAAGAAAAGTTAAGAAAATTTATAGGTGTCCTAGAAAGGTAGATTGGGTTAGTGCACCACTTGCATTAGCAGGTGGCATGGTTGGTCTAGCTATCGGGGTTCAAGCTATAAATTTATTAAAGAAATAGGAGGGGAGAAAGAAAGATGCCAATAGTAAACGGAAAACATTATCCCTATACAACAATAGGGATAGAGGCAGCTAGGAGAGCCCGTAAGAAGAAAAAGAAGGGCTTTCATTGGTCTGACGTACACGTGAAGAAGGTTGAGCACCCTTGGGTATATTAAAATGGTTAATATATTTCCCGACCCAACAGAGCTTGTTAAAAAGCAGAGAGAGAAGCATGATGGAGAAAAGTTAAGAGATGCTCTTGCACAATGGAGAGCAGAAGCTAAACTTAAAAAACAAGTAGGAAAGATAAAGGTGAAGAAGGGGAAGAAGAAGAAGCGAGTTTCTAAAGTTTCTAAACAGAGAACAGTAAAACAAGTTTTAAAGAGAAGGATTCCATTACCTAGATTAAAAAAATATAGAAAATACCTTGTCCCTACTAAAAGAATAGTTATTAGAGTAAGGAAAGAACGATAGAAAAACTTATATAAAATAACGTTTTTCATTACTAAGATAAGAGGTAAAATGTACCCTCTCCTTTAATCAGTAATAACCTGTGCGGAATGATGAAAAGGGGAATTTACCCGCTTCCGGAGTATGCCTCTCCATTAACAAAAGCGTAGGAGCGAGGGAGTGTCTTATTCTGGGATCCGTCACACTAGTTAACTTTTTCCTCTTTCTTTGGTTACTTTCTTTCTCTTTAGAATAAGACACTCCCTCTCGCGTCCGCAACATTTATATAGTAGTGGTGTTTCTAAGTATTAAGAAAAATGGGTAGAAATCAAGTAGAGAGGATGAGGAGAATACAATGGATTTATCAACGTATTAAAGATACTTCTGCTGGAGGTTTAGGGATTAGAGAGGAGTTTCTTATTGCAGATTGTATGTTTGAATGGGGTGTTTCTAGAAGAACTATGGTAGAGTATCTTAATGCGTTAATAAGAAGTGATAGGGTGGTGGTAGATGAACGAGATGGC
>NZER01000404.1 GCA_002690445.1 Candidatus Pacearchaeota archaeon | reverse complement strand
GGCACTGAACGAGGATGGAAAAGCCCCGTTGGATATACTCCGCACCGCAAACACCAGATGGTATCAGAGAACCTTCGACGCTTTCGTAGCCAAGCATAGCCGCAAGGTCCACCGCAGTTACAGCAGCGCAGCACTCACCGCCTTCTTCTCCGAGCCGCTAAAGGAGAATTAAAATGTTACGCAAAACCAAAGAGCAGATCCTTTTAGAAAGACGACGAAGGGTGCGAGAAGCGAACCTTTTAACTCGCTACGCATACCGCCGAATTGGCACTCGTAGAGCCTACGAGGAACTCAAACAGGCTCTGGCCTCGGAGGTTACCTGCACCAACTGCCACAAACGCTGGAGGGTGACTGACAGTTGGGCCACAGCCGTATTCTTTGGGTCTAAAGACGGGGATCAGTGGTGTGGTGCCTGTTATGACACTCAGAAGGAGAATTGAAATGCATACTGTAAAACTGAGCAAAAACCAGCGCCTGAAAATCATGCAGCTACACGAACAACGGGTACGAAACACCCACATCGCGGAGCGATTTGGCGTGGCTCCCGGCACCATTAGTCGAATTATTAAAGAAGATATTCAGGAGAACGCGAAACGCGCCGAGGAGGCTGCGTAATGATTGCCCTTACCCAAAAGACCACGATGTGGATCATCCCGCCAGAGGGGCCGATTGAGAGGCGTGAGGTGGACGTTATCCTTGCACTTGCAGAGATGCAAGAGATCGTGGGCGGCTACATCGAAGTGGTGAAGGTGGTGATGGACGGGGTGGAAACCATTCTCGTATGCAATGAAGACGGCAGGATGCTCAAGCTAGCGGAAAACCCACGGGCATTAGATCGACTGACCCATGCCTCAATGACGGCACTCTACGGCACCGTGGTAATCTTCTCGGACCCCGTGCTATTCCTAAAGGAGCTTGGCGATGTTTCTTAAAACTCAGAGCGGTGACTTATTGAATCTCGATCACGTGAACTTTATCAGCGTATCGCACCACCCCGATGACCCTGACTTCACGGAAAATACCCCTTATGTAGTCCGCGCTTATATGTCGGGGGACGGCGATGAGGTTATCGCGGCATACCCCACGCACCGCGAGGCCAGTAACCTCATGGACAGGCTTGCACAACGGTCTGGCCTCGGCACCGTCTACGTTGACCCCCCGTGGCAAGACGTCACCGAAGCGACGATAGCAGACGGTTGAAAAAAGCCTTGACGCGGTTGGGATGGTTGTTTATATTAGGGGGGATATAAAAAGGGGCGCTGTGGTTTTTCCACTCACGCCCCGATGTCATACGCGGCCAAACGTATGACGGAGGTCAGACCGCATATGCGGTGACGGAGACAAGATACTAAAATTTAACCGTCTACGAAAGGGAAAAAATGAGTGACGAGCAAAAAAGATTCATAGTCCGGTTGAACGCCGGGAGCGTCAGGGGACGGCCCGTGAAGTCGAATGAGTGGGACTTCGCCACAAAAACTGAGGCCATGACGTTCGCGGATACCCTGAGTCATATGGGTCAGGCGCAGATAGACCGCGCCTTGATCACCCCCCAAGAAATTGCCAGTATACGGAAAAAAATGGGGATGACGCAGCGGGACTTCGCGAAGAGGTTGGGTGTCAAGAACCACTCTTCTATACACGAATGGGAGAGCGGCAGATTCCTCCCGAGGTTGGATATGCAACGGCGGCTGATCCGCTTATTAGCGGATGACCGCGAAGAGGTTGTAGCACCCCCTGAAGAGGTGACCGCGTAATGCCGGGGCAAGGGGGAGTAGATGGCGCGAAACGGGCAAAGGCCACGCTTGAGTAGCGTCCATTGAGCAAGATCCCGCCATGACACGCCGACTCTGATACTGGGAAGGTCTGCGGGTTCTCCCTTGCCCCATTTTAAATTAATTTTTAACTTAGAAAAAAAGGAGGTCAGGCCATGCAGCGAACACCCCCCCAAGACCGCTGTTCGCGGATCGTGATGGGGTTTTTAATTTACGCCATCACGTATCTTACGATCTTTGTTTTCATACCATTCCTTTCACACCTTTTTTAGGATGAGGAGGTCAGGCCATGTTCAATGAACAGCAGATACGGGAACTTTCCGCACCCCTCGACACCCGCGCCATAAAAGCCAAGCCGGGATCACCCAATGCAGAATATGTGGAGGGGTGGAGAATAGCCGAAACGGCCAGTAAGATTTTCGGCTTCGGGAATTGGGACCGGGAGCTTTTGCGGCTGGAGCTTGTAGACTGCACGGAACGCGGGGAAGGTAGCGGGAAGTATGATATAACCTATCTTGCCACAATGCGAGTAAGCGTTCGCGCAGTTCAGGATGCTGGACTTAAATCGTGTCACACCGGGACAGGTGTGGGGACGGCTAAGAACCAAACCCTCGCAGAAGGCCATGAAACCGCCGCCAAGTCCGCTGAGACGGACGCGATGAAAAGGGCCTTGGCCTTTGGCTTCGGAAACCAGTTCGGCCTTGCCTGTTACGCTGGGGAGTCTCGGCAAATAGACGTGCGTGAGATGTTGAACGTCAAAGCTGAACTTGAGGCCAAGACATCAACGCTACTCGGAACGCCGAAGGATTCCACGGAATTGCTAGAGATGATCGAATCCTTGAAAAATGGGATGGTCAATAGCAACCTACCGGATGATCAAATACCTGAACGTCAGTTACTCACACCGAGCCAGCAGCAGAAAGCCCAGCGGATAATGGAGCAAAGAGTCCACCCACCCACTTCTCACAAATAGCAAACCCCCGGCGGCGGGGCCTACTCCCCGATGGCCCTGCCGCCACATCACCATGAGGTCAGGCCAGATGGCAACGAATGAAGGCATCAAATTGTTGGAGGAAATAAAAAATGAGATTATCGCGATACGGAAAAACCAAGACCTTTATAATAAGGAACTAAAAGATTATTTAATTAATTATATAAATATAAATAATAAAATAAATAATAAATCAGAATTACTTAATAACAATAAGGCCCAAAAATCCGAGGTTTACATAGTGCCGCCTGAAGAACAGAACCCGTGGACGGCCACAGGCGGCTTCGAAGAACCCACTCCTGAGTTCCTTAATGCCAAGCCCGACCTTGAGCGTGAGATGTGGGCCTTGCGTGAAGGGCAGAAGCGCAACCACGTCACCGATACGGACATCAGCCACTTGCTGGTGCGGCTTCATACCGAGCCTTCCTCGCGGCTGTGCGTTGAGGATCTGCGGCTGTGCGTTAAAAACTGGCTGACCAACGGTGTAGCGTACTCGGCCCCTAAATACCCGCATCAAATGTGGCACCAGAACAAGCGGCACGATGTCCCGTACTGGCAATCGAACCTTGACTTTGGCCGCGATGCCAAGGCCAAGGCCGAAGGGAAAGGGGCCGATTACACCGCCTTTGAGGCGGGCCGACGGAAACGGAGGTCCGCATGATCTCTGACACGTGCGATGACCGCATGGCGCGGAAACTATTCACCGTATACGGGGATCGCTTCCCCGCTGAGATGGCCGATGAACTCATTGACGGACTCAAGTTCGCTAATAAATCTACAACCGATGAGGAATATGAGGAAGCCATCACGGAGTGGTGCGCCACCTCCAAGTGGCCCCCTAAGCCCGTCGATGTGGTCAATCTGATCCAACGCAACAAAAGCAAGTCCATCGTCCGCTCTCAAGAGATTTTTGACCGGGAGCAAGACGCCGTGGAAACGCCGCCCGACGAGGAGACAACGCGCACCGTAGAAGTTTTCGGGAGACAATTGACGTATAGAGTGGAGCATAGGACACATATTTGCCGGGATTGTTCCGATACCGGGAAAGCCCATTTTTACTCCATCGGCACAACCGCTTTTTTGGTCAGTGAATGGGAGGATATGACCCAAGAGGAACGCGATACGTGCGCTCATCATACCGCCATTTGCGATTGTGCAAGCGGGAGTATGCACCCACATCGGGCATGGCGCACCGTGATCTGGCACCGAGGCAAAGAGCGCGATGTGAGCGTTTACGCTTTGATGGAAGCTGTGCGTAAGCGGTGCCGATCATTTGACAATCCCTCACCCATCTCAGACGGACGCCGCTTTGAATACTGAGAATCGGCACATACGCCACCCTCCCGCCTTCGATAAGATCCTTGACCGTATTGACGCTTGTGAGGATTGGGACGCATTAGGGGCCGTGTTACGCGGCACAGACGCGCATTGGAAAGCCATCGGGCTGACCGCTGAAGAGGTGGACCTAATCGCGATGAACGCCAAGCACCGATCCACCAAAGTCCCCGAATCCCAAACGGACGCCTATGCAGATGAGCAGATGGCGAGGCGAAAGAAAAGGGCGTGATGAAACTGATCCAACTGGAGGAATGGCAGTTCGAAGGGTCTGAACCTGCAATAACCTTTGAGACGCACCCCGAACCCATGCACATCGCCAAAGTGATCACAAACATTGAAGCCTACGGGCAACTGGTCCCTATTATCGTGGAGCCTATCCATTTCTCGGCGGGGTTCACCAAGGTTCCGACTAATATGTACAGGATCGTAGAGGGGGAAGACATTAAAATAGCCATCGACTTCATCAACAAGCAACGATCTGTGCTGAATCACCTTTTTTATTGGGCCGCGTGGGAGGTTGCCGCCGCCGCCGATAGCAAGCCGTGGCTGGACACCCTGCGGGATTCCATCCGACAGATTGAAAGGGGACTCGGTTGAGCATCGTTGCAAAAACGGCGTCAGGGGAGACGGTGATTCGCACCGTGATGCCGTATGATGCTTTAAGTTCCCGTGGAGGGGAACAGCGTGGGGAGTCTGTTTCCCTCCTTTCCTACCCCCAAAAAAAAGGAGCCACGCCGTGAAGCCGCTTGATTACGCCACCGAGCATTTCCAGTGGAAAGAGTTCTGGTGTGCCAAGGCTCGGCTTGTCCAAGTCTCGGCCCTCACCCTCCACCACCTTGAAAAGCTGGAAACCCTGCGGAATCAGTACGGCAAACCCCTCATCGTGACTAGTGGTTATCGCAGCCCCTCCCACAACAAAGCTGTGGGGGGCGCACCCGATTCGATGCACCTGAAGTTTGCAACGGACATCCATGCCAGCGGCGTACACGATGCCGCTGGCACCCTCGACCAGTTGGCCGCACTGGCCGAGGGTTTGGGATTCAGCGGAATTGGCCGATATAACACCTTTCTCCACCTCGATTGCAGGGAGTTTATTGGCCGCGCTCCCGCACGATGGGATGATCGGGATAGTGTCCCGGCACCCCCGCCACTTTCATAACCCCAACCGGAGGAATGACCACGATGCGAGATGTAAATGATGTGACCGTCATAGGAACCATAGCGGAAGGCTTTGAAAGCTATCCCGCCATAAGCGTTCGCGAAGGGATAGGTCAAAACAACTCGACAGTTGCCAACTTCACCATCATCACCGAAAAGCCCAATCGTGGCGGCGGCGATCCGTGGCGCACTTTCATAAAAGTGAGTTGCTGGAATGACCTTGCTACCAGTATTCAGTCGATGGGCGCGGGAGCGGGTGACAGGGTGTACGTGAAAGGCGAGGTGAAGAATGAAAAGTATGAAAAAAAAGACGGCACAAAGGTCAACACCCTGAGCATAAACGCCTTCGCGGTGGAGCCGTTATTTTCCACCGCATCGCAAGGTGGGCCATCTGAAGAAGGGGAGGGAGACTTTGCTAATGCCAGCCCCGCCGCCACTGTTTTCGGCAGTGGGCAAGGCATCGCAGACGGCCAGCCCGTGCATGACGATGGTCTTCCGTTTTAGTGAAGCAAGTCCTTGTCATTCGCGGCACCCTGCCGAAGCTGAATGACACCATACGCATCACAAAAAGCCACTGGAGCCGCTACGCCCATGAAAAGCGGCGATGGACCGAGGCGGTGGCGTGGGAAGCCAGACTGCAAAGGCTCTCTCGCGTCACCGCTCCCGTGGAAGTGAGCTTTATTTGGTACTGCCAGAATCGAAAAGCTGACCCTGACAACATTCGGTTCAGTGCCAAATATGTCCTTGACGGACTCACTAGTTCGGGTATTCTACCCAATGATAATTTCAAATGGATTCGCGGATTTCAAGACCGCTTTGAGATCGACAAAACAGACCCCCGCGTAGAAGTCACCCTTCGGGAAATATAAACTTCATCTTTTTTTACAAAACCCCAAAATAACCCTTGACTTGGTTGGTTTGTTTGGTTATTATTAAGACAAGAGCAAGAGGAATACCACAACCCAACGGAAAAAGAAAAATGACCATCAAACTGAAAAAGCACCGGAAGAGTAGCCACGCGATGCATTTCAGCGCGGGTTCCGAGGGAGCGCACCTCCCCGCAACATGGGTCATTGAGAAGGATGACGAGGTTGTTGCGGTACTGCTCAAAATGGGAATGTGGAACGCTTGGACCCCCGACCTCAAGAACGTTCTTCTCAAGCGATCTTTCACGACTCGAAAAGAAGCATTTGAGAGCGCAGTCGATACACTCCAATGCAAGCTTTCGAAATAATTTAAAAAAAGATAAAATAACCCTTGACTTGTTTGGTTTGGTTGATTATTATTAAGACAAGAGCAAGAGGAACACCACAACCCAAGCCAACGGAGGCCACGAAATGAAAAGCCGCGAATTTACACCCCAACAGAAATACACGAAGTCCTACAAGAGCGAACCCGCCATGCTGAACGCCATCGAAAAGAACGGTTTTGAAAACTTCCGGTTTGTGCGCCACACCTTCGAAGATGGGCGCATTACCCCAATTTTTATTCTGGACGAAAAGCGTGAAGCGTTGAATGTTGTTCACCGTGGTTTTTCAGTAGTAGGAGGGTAAAAATGAAGATTGTCGATTACTATGCCAAGCACATCGGGATGAAATCCGGCTTTATAATGGGCATAGACAAGGGCAACGACGAGCATGTAATCGAAGAGTGCTACACCTATGCGGAGGCCCTTTCAAAGGTTGAGGATTGGAATAGGCCCTGCGAGATGGGAGATCATGAGAATGGTCACATTCGCGGCAGGGATAGCAAGGACGGTCTTTGCTCTGAATGTGCCGAGGATGCGGAGCAGTGGGAGCGCGAACTTGAAAGCGGCATCAGTGGCCCCAATGTGGACCGTGATCCGCTCCGCAAGATCGAATTGCCGCCGGGAGCAGAAGATAGAGCCGAGCGGCAACGGGAGATCGAAAGCGGTTTATACGGCTTTTTCCTGTAATACGCTTTGAAAAAGTTTGAATATAACTCAAAATAAATCCCTTTTCCCCTTGACTTGGTTGGTTTGGTTGTATATATTTAGGGGTAAGAGAAGCAAGGGCCACCACACACCGGAGAGAAACAAAATGAAAAACACGATTCCAGAAACGATTCTTGAGCAGTTGGGCGGGGCGAAGTTCATAATGATGACGGGAGCGAAAGACCTCTTGGCCTTTGGCGCAACGGATAGGCATCAAGGCGGCGAGGCGTCTGTCAACAACGGCCTGAGTTTCCGCTTGGGGCGCAACGCGAAAAGCGTTAGCCACGTCACGATAGAGTTGACGCCGCTTGACACCTACACGGTCCGATTCCTCCGCACAAGGGGCGTCAAGTGCAAGGTGTTGGCCGAGTACGAGGACGTATATGTGGATATGCTCACGGAATTGATCCGCAGCGAGACAGGCTTAGAAACCAGCTTCGGAAGGAGGGCGTAATATGACACGGTTGGGAAATAGGACTTGCCGCCACGGTTCACCGTATGACCGGGGCCGCGCCGATGGGTCATACGGGCGAGACTATGATCCGCATTACTACCACTACGGGACGTATGTGGGGGATCGGGTAGAAGAGGTTGATATGTCCGATGAGCAGATCGGGGAATATCAAGACGGATACCGCTCCGAAGCTGGTGAGGCTTACGAGCGGCATTTCATAGGGTAGAAAATGCGAAATAGTACTTGACTTGGTTGTTTTGGTTGTGTATATTAGTGGTAAGAAAGGGAGGGAAATAATCATGGTAAAGCGAATGAGCAGCAAGTATGCAGGGAAGTGCGGGATCTGCGGGTCACGGTTCCCCAAGGGCGAGGCAATCGTCTATGACGGTAAAGCGCATCATGCTAATTGCTTCGACAACGGGATCGCGGGTGTCAACGCAAAGGTGGAAACTATTAATGCGGCGGGGCGCGTATCTTGGGACGAACCGGAAGACCCCGAGGTCGCTTTGAACCGCCGGGAGAATCAGCAATACGAGCAGGGCAAAGCGGACGCGAGGAGTTACCGGGAGAACCGGAAGATGTTCGGCAACGAGATGGCCGAGGCGATGGAGATGGAAGCCGAGATGTTCAGGTACAACAACGGGTTGGACGACTACTAAAATGGGAGAAATAAGATGAGCAGTTGCAGAAGCGAAATCATCGGCTATATGAAAGTGCGCTTTACCCACTTGTGCTGTGGGGCCGAAGAGACTAAGCATTTCCCAGACCCCGTAAAGCACAAGGGGCGGGTGCTGAACATATCCAGCGAAGAATCTTTGGGGTTCATGGTGAAGTATTGGAATGGGAATAGTCGCAACAACCCCGTAGGTGGAGTCTCGGCACAGTGCAAGTTTTGCGAACCGAACCACTGGAGTCGCGCAAAGGCCCGACACGCTCAAGATGAAAAACTGCGGGGCCGAAGCTACTGGAAAAAGGGGCCTGAAGGGTGGGATCTGATGGCATCATGGGAAGCGTGGAAGGAGCGGATGTGGGGCGATTCGACAACCAAACCATAAGGGTACCCTGATGGGGATACGGTAAAACTACTTGCGCGTGCGGCGATTATAGCGAATACTTAGGGGGAGCAGTGGGATTCCAAGCAGGGGGGCGATGCGGCAGACTGAGAAGGTGGCGGCAGTATATGATGCAGCAAGCCAGCACTATGATGGGGCTTACGTAGGCAAGCAATTCAAGGCCGAGGACCGTATGGTTCAGCGGGAGTTGCTCCGTTTGGGGAGCGGCCCCGTTGTTGACCTCGGCTGCGGCTCTGGTCTTGGCTACGAGTTGATGGGATGTCCTGACTCTTATGTGGGGGTTGATGTTTCACGTGAAATGATACGGCTGGCCCGTCAAAAGCACAGGTCGGGACGGTGGAGAGTGGCCGATGCTTGCGACACGGGCCTTGAGAGCGTGTTTAAAGCCGTCATCAGCCTCTACGGGTGCATTACCTATATAGAAGATGTGGGGGCCTTATTCCGCGAGATACACCGCTTGCTGCGGCCCGATGGATGTTATTTTCTGATCGGCTACGCTACGGGCAGGTACCGTTGTCGCGATTCCTATATGGTGTCGCGATCCCGTCACCTGTGGCATTGTCATACGGAAGGGGAAATATCAAAGGCGGCAGACGAGAGCGGACTGACGGCAGAGGTCAGCAGCTTGAACAGATACGCGGACCATTTGCCCGAGTGGGTGCCTCAGTTGGTTTTTAACGGGCTTATTTGCGCCGAGCGGCTCTTTGGGGTCGAGGGGGGCTACTACTACATAGTGACAGGCGATGGCCAAGCATAGGGTGCATACGGGCGTCTCCGTATTTGATGCGGCGATAGACCGCATGGTGGTATTGTATGAACAAGGGCATAGGGTCATCGTGTCTTTCAGCGGCGGCAAGGACAGTGGCATCTGTCTTGAAATCTGTCGCATAGCGGCCACGCAGACGAACAGGCTACCGTTAGAGGTCGCGATGCGGGATGAGGAAATCATGCTCCCCGGCACCTTTGAATATGCCGAGCGGATGGCGGCTGATCCCGAAATAAAATTCTACTGGATAGTGGCGGGTCAGCCCGTGGTCAATGTCTTTAATCGCCGGGAGCCTTATTTTTGGGTCTTTGATGATCGCCTATCACCGGAGGAATGGGTCAGGCAACCGCCCGACCATGCGATAACAACCCCCCACCTGAACATCCAGAAATTCCTCAACACCGAAGACTACCCGCCCGATCCCGGCAAGGATCTGATCAGTGTGATCGGCTTGCGGGTGTCTGAGAGTAAGGGGCGGCTGTATGGCCTGTATAGTTCCAACGGCTACCTGACCAAGACGTTCAAGAACTACCGGATGGCTCGGCCCATCTATGATTGGAGCGATGGCGATGTCTGGAAGGCTATCCACGATAATAAATGGGATTATAACACGGCCTATGACACGATGAGCCGGCTCGGTATTTCAAAGACCAAGCTGAGGATCGCACCCCCTACGCTCAACCCTATGGGGATCAATGACTTGATGATCGCGGGACAGGGTTGGCCTAAATGGTTTGATCGGGTCTGCAAGAGATTGGAAGGCGTTCGGCTGGCGGCACAGTTTGGTAAAAGGGCCATAGAGCCGTATCGTGAGGAAGGGGACACATGGGAAGAGACTTTCAAGCGAGACTGTATAGACAAGGCCCCGGCCCCGTGGATAGCTGATAGAGCTACCTATGCCATGCAAATGATCGTCAATCGCCACAAGAAGCACTCGACACAGCCCTTCCCCGAGGTGGCACGGTGCGGCTTGTGTTCCCCTCGCG
>NZER01000403.1 GCA_002690445.1 Candidatus Pacearchaeota archaeon | reverse complement strand
GGTGGAGGTATAGATGAAAATAGTAATAGACACGAGGGAGAATCTTCCTCTAGATTTCAGGAAGAGTAAGAACATGCAAGGAGTAGAGTACAGAGCCTTTTGACACTAACATCAAAAAGGTAGGTAATTTAAAGCTAAATTCAACCGCCCAGAATGACAAGAGGTAAATAAAATGAAACTATGGGATAAATTTTGGCTACATCTTGGAGAATCAGAGAGGATAAGGAAAGGGTATCGCAAAGATGCCCCGAGAGTAGTTGATACAGACCCACCAGAGTCTGATTAAAATGATGCAAGGTGATTTACATGAATGTGGTCAAGAGATTGAGTACAATGAAAAGTGGGATGCTCATTACTGTAAAGAATGTAACATCTGGTTAGAGAGAGGATGTAGTGATGATTGTTTATATTTCCATTGTTCAGAAAGACCTAAGTGTCCAAATGGGCAGTAACATTTACGACTAAAATCAACAGATATAATTAACTACTGTTAAAATGGGCAGATGTAAACATTCCGTTAAAGGCGGGAAGAGAAGATGTAAATTAGACGCAGTATGGGAGGGACACTGTGCTACTCACCTCCATATTAAAAGGGAAAATGACAAAGTGCAAAAAAATCAAAAAAGACGGGAAGCGATGCAATTACGAAAGAATACTAGATGATTTATGTATATTGCATCTGAGGTCAAATGAAACGAAAGAAGAGAAAGATAGACGCAAAGAAGCTAAAAACAGATCCCGTTTACTTTATAGAAGAGATTATATATGAAGGGACTGGGTGGAAATTAACAAAATTTCAGAAGGAATGGTTGAAACTTATTGAAGATAAACATAGAGTGACATTCATGGCATTCCGTTCATCTGGGAAAACTCGCCAGTTGTTTGTTCATTACTTCCTTTGGAAAGCGTTAATCAATCCAACTACACAATACTTAATAATAAGTAAGACTTTACCACAAGCTATTGAAGTTTTGAAAGACATCAGGATTACGGTTCTGACCACGCCAATTCTTAAAACCATGATACCCTCGAACCGATCACAGGCGTGGTCAAGGACTGAACTTGAATTTGCAAATCATTCAAGGATACTGAGTAAAGCATACAACGATAACGTAAGAGGTTTACATGTTGACGGCTTAGGCTGTGACGAGATGGGAGAGTACCAAGACCACGAAATTCTACGTAAGGCTGTTCTCCCTACTATTCGGGCAAAGAGAGGTTTCTTTGTAGGTGTTGGTACCCCAAAATCGGAACTTGACCTTTTACATGAAGTTGAGAGAGACCCCGGGTTTTCTTCAATCTATTTTGACCGTTATCCAGCTGAAGGTGATAAAGGCCCATTATTTGAAAGGAGATACCCAGACACAGTAGTTGACCATCGGGACGGTGCAGTTCACATTTTGGACAAAAAGACAAGTAAGACACTTGAGACATACAATAACATGACTTGGTCACAGGAGTTTCTTCTGAAACCAGTTTCAACTGAAGATAAACTTTTTCCAACATCTATGATAGAAGCGTGTATTGACCAGAATGAATCTTTCTATGATTTACCGAAAAATAATCATCAATACTTTATGGGTGTTGATTTTGCTATGTCAGCCAATGCAGGTTCGGACTATACTGTAATTACCATTTTGGAAAAGCACATAAGTAGTAAAAAATTAAAGATTGTTTACATAGATAGGTCAAAAGGGTTAGATTATACGTTACAAAAGCAGAAAATCATTGAATTAGCTAACAGATTCCAGATAACTAAGGCATTAGGGGACGAAAACACCTT
This sequence comes from Candidatus Pacearchaeota archaeon, assembly GCA_002690445.1. The sequence continues at coordinate 7,321 of NZER01000403.1, read as the reverse complement.
TGGGAAGGTATTTATCTACGATTTGAAGGCAGAAGGCGTTCCAATTGACGGATTTAAGTTTTCTAGCTCAAATAAGTCAAAAGAAGATGTAATTAAGGCTTTACGTGACCAATTTGAGAAAACTGGTTTTGTTATCCCTTATGACAGGAATGATGCACTTACATTGACTATGGTTAACCATTTGATTGATGAATTGTCTAAATTTGGGATAATATTCAACATGAGGAGTAAAACTGTGCAATTTCAAGGTACAGGTAAACATGACGATATGGTAATTTCGTTAGGTCTTGCAAATTACATTGCACGGAACATTACAATGGGCGTATTTTCTGCCATCAAAGGTACAGAAAGAAGAAGAAATAACCCGTTTCTCATTTCCAAAACCAAATAGGTTTTAAATGATTAACAATATAGTAGTGATATATGGCTCTATTTGAAAGATTTAGAAAATCTCGTGTTCTAGAAGCTGGTAAGGCATTAGTTAAGAAAGGTGGATCTAAATCTTTCGTTATGACAGGTGAAGATGACCATAATAATAGGGAATCTAAATTTAAAATTTATAATGAGGCATATAATCGTGTTCCTTTGATAACTGCAATAATTGACGTTCAAAGCGACCAAGCAGTCCAAGAATTTTTCTTTGAAGGGCCATCTTCTGATAAATTGGACAAATGGGCGGATAAAGTTAACTTAATGCAATTTTTTCACCGAATGGCTAAATCCATGGTTCTTTACGGGAATGGATATGTTGAAGTCATCAAGAAAGGGGACGAAATTGAACAATTGAAGTTGTTAGACCCAATTTATATGAATGTTTACAGGAAACCTACGGGAGACATTACTGGTTATTCTCAGATAATAGGTGATAAGAAACTCGTTCTTTGGGGAAGTACAGGAAGTAAGTTAGAGAATTTAAAATATAAGAAAAGAGTCGGATCCATTGATTCAATATCCCATTTTAAGCATAATGTTCTCGGTTCAGAGAAATATGGGTTAAGTATCGTTAAACCTTTAGTGGATTCAATCAATATTAAGTTAGATATGGAAAGTAACTTGAAAAAGGTAGTTTTCAAGTATGTAGCACCTTTAATATGGGCAAAAGTTGGAAATGATAGCTTCCCAGCCAATTCTGCTGTTGTTGACAGTATAAGTAACACTTTGCGAGATTTAAGTGCAGAGAGTGAAATCACAACATCACACCTTGTTGAACTAAGTGTTCTAGATTTTAATGCTAAGGGGATGGACATTAAAACGCCAATAGATCACGTGGAACAACAAATTATCACTGGTGGGCAAGTTCCTCCAGTATTACTAGGGAGGGCGGGGGCAGGTAAAGCTGATTCGGAAGTTCAACTTCGTTCATTTGGTCGGCATGTAAAGGCGTTACAGCGAGAACTAAAAAATGAGTTTGAAGATAAAATCTTAGTTGGGCAAGGAATGGGAACAGAGGAAGATAAACTTGTTTGGTCACAAGCTGAAGAAAGGGAAAGAGAAATTGAGATAGATATGTTGAGAGGATTAGTAACAGACGGTATTCTAACACCTCAAAAGGCAAACGACCTTTTGTCGCCTAAATTCCGTGAAACGTTACCAACCCCTGAAGAAAAGGCAGAACTACTTAACGGACAACAGCAAGACTCATCAGGAATACAGAAACCAAGACCTACACAAAGGAAAGATAAGAAAGTAAAAGGAAATAAGAACGACCCTACCCAAACAACAAAAGACAAAAAATCGTTTGGGAAGAGAATAAATAAGACAGACCGTGAGGTACCGATTAAATGAAACATATTTGTAAAGAATGTAAGGTAGAATTTGATTTTCCTAAAAAAGAAAGGAAATATTGTTCTCGCAAATGTCTTTTTGTAACTGTTAAACCTCCTATCCACAAAGGGGAGAATCATCCTAATTGGAAAGGTGGAAAAACATTAAGAGGTAAATATTATTTCATTCACTCCCCGACCCATCCTTTTCATAATGCTAGGAATGAAGTGAGAGAACATAGATTGATAATGGAAACCAAATTAGGGAGGTATCTTTCCCCAGAAGAAGTGGTTCATCATTTAGATTTGAATTCGTTAAATAATGATGTTAGTAATTTGCATTTGTTTAAGAATCAAAAAGAACATGCAAAATATCATGGAGGGGTGTTAGGACAATGAATCAGGAAGATTTAGTCAGGAAAGTCCCAAAAAAGATTATGGATGCTATGAAAGCTATAGCTGTTGGTAATAAAGGGAAACCTATCATTATGGAAGTTATTGGTAGAAATGGACAGAAAATATCTGAATATGTTGACAAGCCAGATTCAAAACCACCATATATGATATTAAAGGAGAGTTATACTTTATGATGTTCAGATGTCCTGTTTGCCATGATAAACATTCCGTCCAGAACAATTACGATAATCAAGATTTCATCTGTTTAAATGGTGACAGTAGTCTCGGTCAAAGGACTTTCAACAATTTAACTCCTGAAGATTTAATGAGTAGGAATGAACCGTTGAAGAACAGATTTAGTACAAAGGTTGATGAGGCAAGAGCTGTTACGGTATTCCCTGTTCCTGAATTCAGGCGTACTGGTGAAAAGTTGGGAACTAACAAACCAAATTATTGAAGGTGATAAATATGACAACTAAAGAAAACGTTTCATTCAAATTTAATCCTGCATTTGAAATAAGTGAAGGTCACGATAAAGCAGGTAAATGGTTAAAGATAGGTGGTCTTGCTTTAGAGGAAGGTATAAGCAAGAACAATAACAAATATACTGTTAAGAATTTACAGGAAAATGATGGGAGAGATTTCAAATGGTTATTTGGTCATCCGTCAGAAGGAGCCATTGAGGAACATATCGTTGGTAAAGGTAAATTATCCTTTTCAGGTAAACAATTATTCCATGAGGGTGTTATAAGAAACACTTCTCGTCATCCAGATGTAATGGAAGCTGTTAAAGATGGGTTTTTGGGGCCATCAATCCATGCGACTGCATCTAAAGTTACAAGGGAAGAAGGGGTATTTTTAGTGGAAGGTTTAGAGATCGAAGGTGTTGGTCTTGTAGCATTCCAAGGTGTAAAAAGTGCTAGTATAGATTATGCTATCGCTGAATCGTTTGATAAGTTGGAGTCTTCAGAAGCTGAGGACGGAAATAAAAAAAATAGCGAAGGTGAAATAAAAATGTCAGAAGAAGCAAAACCAGAACCTGAGCAAGAGCAGCCTCAGCCTGCGGAAGAACAACCAAAGGAACCGGAAGCTCCAGCTCAACCAGCAGAATCTATTTCTGTTGAAGAAATTAAAGCATTAAGAGAAGAATTAGCTGCTATTAAGTTAGCACGAAAGACTGACTTAGTTGAATCTGTGTTAAGGATTAACAAAGATTTGAAGAAAGATGTATTAATGAAAGAAAGTGAAGATAAGCTAAAGCTTATTGTAGAATACGAAACTAAACTTGCTAAACCAAGCGAAAGTGCAGCTGTAGTTGAAACTGCAGAAGAAGCACCATCTACGTTTGTTAAGGAAGATGACGGTTCGTACTCTATGTCAAAAGAAATGTACGAGAAGTTCAATGCAGAACTTCGCCAAAAAGTGAGGTAAATAGAAAATGGCACAAACAGGATTTATGTTATCAGATGAAGGCCGTTCATTAACTGTTCTGAATGACAGTGGTACAACTGCAATTGAAGCAGGGGACATTGTATTCTCAATAGCTAATGATGACGCTTTTACTGGAACTGCAGCAAGTGCAAGAAACGCATATGCAGCAGGAGATATTAAAGTAAAATCAATGACTGATTCAGCTACAGGATACCAAACAGTAATGGGAGTTGCATTACAGGATATTCCAGCAGATGGTTACGGTTCAATTGCTTTAGAAGGAGTTTTCTTACATGCAACTAACGCAGATTTAGAAGCAGGTGAAAGATTACAAGGAGATGAAGCAGCGAGTAACAAAGTAGATGTAGCAGGAGAATTCGCTCACGTATGTGGACGAGCACTAACAGGTGGTTCAGCAGACGGTAAATACGTTGCGTGGAAACTATCATTATAAGGAGGGAAATGAAAAATGCCAAGTGGACAATTAGGAACAGGCTCAGCAGACTTCGCAAGTAGTTCAGCTAACAGCCAAACAACTTCTTATCTGATACCTCGTACTTTACTTCCTGAAGTAATGAACGCAGTTAGAAAGAAGTTAATTTTAAGAGGATTAGCAGCACGGATTTTTGGTCCAAGCTCTATTCCAGGACGAACATTAGTTCTACCTTTACAGGCAGAATTTACAGCAAACAATGCTTTATCAGTAGTACAAGTAGCTGAAGGAGCAGAAGTACCTATGGTACAGAGTGAATGGACTTCACTAACCTTGACACCAGTTAAGTACGGTGCAAGAGTAGGAGTAACCAAAGAAATGTTAGAAGATGGAATCATCGACTTACTTTCTTACCACGCTGAATTAGCAGGATACGAATTTGCAGACAACGAAGAATCTTTGATTGTATCTGTATGGGACGCAGCATCTACAGCAGCATCTAACAATGTAGCTAACAGTAATGCAACCCTTCCAGTGAGTGATATCACAGAAGCTATGCAAAACTTGGAATCAACCAACTACCGACCAAGCCACATGATTTGTGGTGCAGAAGTAGTTAACGATTTGAGAAACATTGATACATTTGTTGAAGCAGACAAGTCCGGAGTAAACGATCCAACCAAACCTTTGATTGGAAGAATCTTCGGAATGGACGTTTTAGTAAGTAACAATGTTACTGCAACTTTAGCATACGTTATTGATGCAGCTCACTCATTCGTTATTGCTGAGAAAAGGCCGTTAACTGTTGAGAGGTATTCCGACTTTGCTAGAGATAGTGGATTTGTTGTAGTAACTCAAAGAGTCGCTGTTGCAGCTTTAAGAAATGAAGCAACTTCAGAAATTACGACAACCTAGAGGTTATAACAGTAATCTTTAAGTAAACCTGCTGTTTTCACCACTACATGAGTTTATCCATGGAGGTGGAAACAAATGGTTCATTGGTCAAAAAACCCCATTATGCGTGAAAAAGTGATTTCACGTATGAAAGCTAAGCTGAAAGGAAGGTCTGCATGGAACAAAGGCATTCCTCAAAGTGATGAAGCAAAGAAGAAAAATCGAGAATCGCATTTAGGAAAAACACCTACTGAAGAAACAAAAAAGTTAATGAGTGAATCTCACAAAGGTGTTGTTCACAGTGGAATGTTTAAGAAAGGGAATTCCCCTTGGAATAGGAATCGCAATACATTTCGTAAAATAAGAAAATCTTTGTTAAGGGATTTTATTTTGGAACGAGATAAGTGTTGTGTTGAATGTGGGAACGAACAAGCGAATGTAATTCATCACATTCGCCCTTTTGCGATTAGTAAAGATAACTCTTCAGAAAATCTAATCTTGATGTGTAAGGCGTGTCATACGTCATTACATTCAAAAGAGAGGTTTGGGAAACCATATAATAAAGATTTGTTAATAACTAAATAACGGAGGATAAAAATAAAATGGCAGGATTAAAAGACGGAATTTCCGGCGGTGGCGGTGGTGCTGATTATACTACTGGTACGTTCAGTGGGAACATGACTCTTGGTGATGCTTCAGGAGATACTATTACTGTTACAGGTACAGCTACTTTCGCAGAAACAGCTACTTTCACAAGTGGGATTCTAAGTAACGGTGCTATAACTTTAGGTGCAGGTGACGATTTGATAGGTTCAGCAACATCAGATATTACCATAAACACTAACAAGTTTACAGTGGCAGGAGCTTCAGGGAATACATTAGTGGCAGGTACTTTTGACGCAACTGGTTTGTGTACTTTAGCAGCAGCAGCTACAGTTGGAACAACTTTAGGAGTAACTGGTTTGTTAACTTGTACAGCTGGATTATCAGTTGGTACAACTTTAACTTTAGCAGGAGATGGTGACTTCTTAGACAGTAACGGTAATGAAATGTTTTCATTCGTTGCTACTGGTTCAGCAGTTAATGAATTTACATTCACTAACGCAGCAACTGGCGGAGATGTTGACTTGAGTGCAACTGGTGGAGATGCAGACATTGGTATCAGTTTAACACCAAAAGGAGCAGAAGATTTGAAAGTATTAGGTGCAAGTGGAGTAATCTCTAGTTTAGCTAACGCTACAATGGGTTGGTACTTATCAGCATCAGCTCAAGCATTAACTGGTTCAGGAGCATTCACTTTGACAGAATATTACTCAACAGGTAATAGTACTGGCGGTGGAGCATGGACTCTAGCTGACGCAACTGTAAAAGGTCAATTGAAGAAAATTCAAATGATAACTGATTCAGGTGACGGAACTTTAACACCAACCACACTTAACGGTGGAACTACTATAACTTTTGCAGATGTTGGAGATACAGCTGAATTAATCTGGGACGGAAGTGGATGGCAAGTACTTGCTTTATACAACTGTGCAGACGGAACTTCAGCACCAGTGTTAGCTTAAATTTAATTTATTTTTTTTTTAATTAAAAACAACAAACAGACAAGATTGAGGTGAATAATATGACAACAGATTTTGTGGATATAACTCCACACGTGATTGACCCGACACCGGGAAGTAACAGTAAAGGACAAGGTACAGTATTCCAAGAACAGGAATGGCGACAAATTAAGGAGAACCCAAACAATCTAACTAAGGAAGGATTGGATGAAAAAGTTAGGATCTGGAAACGTTCCCAGAACAAACATGTTCAAATTAAATATCAAACAATGAAAGCTCAATGTCAAAAGTTAGCTGAGAGTGGTAAAACTAAAGATGGAAGAACTATTTTCAGTAGATTCCCTGACGGTGCAGCTCGATGGTTAAGTCCAGAGATTGAAAAAGAGAAAAAAATCAAATAGGTTTTAAATGAGTATCATTTATAATCTTGTAACAGGCATGCAGTTTCCCTGTATTGCGGTCTTTATACAAAAATTAAGGGGAGGATAATATGGGATATACAAGTTCTACAAAAACGTGGGGCACAGACCAATTACTTTGGAATGCTCTACACTTAGATAATAGTGCATTAGTTTTGAATGATGGAAATACTTTACCAATAGTTATGATGACTGGTGGTATGTATAATAGTGGTGGTGTTACTTATGGTGATGGTGACGCGGCTTTAATGCAATTTACTTCTGATGGTAAATTAATGGTTGACACAGAGTTGACTATTGATGGTAATGTAATTATAGATAATGTTGCTGTTTGGGCAACAGATATAGCTGACAGTTCAACTACAAGTTTCGCTTTAGTTGATGCAGCAGGACATCCTCAAGTAGATGTTTTAACTATGCCAG
>NZER01000402.1 GCA_002690445.1 Candidatus Pacearchaeota archaeon | reverse complement strand
CCCACATTTTGAATTGATTCATCATTGCTTTCCCATATTTAAATTCTAAATCAGGCAATGGCTTTCCACCCCACAAGCCGTATAGCAGTTCTAAACCATAGTTTTTCGTTTGAAGTGATTCCTTTGTAATCTTTTTAATCTCTGGAATTAAAGGATATTGTTGCCCATCACAAGAAGGAAGAAATTTTGCCCTTATTGGTTTCTTTTCACTTTTCCCCTCTGCATCTAAAGCAACCCTTCCTTCATCATCCCTTTCATAATCTTCTTTCTTCCATGCTTTCATCACATCTATCAAATCAGATGCACTTCCAATTTGATGAACACAATAATTAAAGATTTTATATATTTGCGTTCTATAGAAAAACCATTCATCCTTTTGGGGTTTCCTGGGTCTGCCCATGCTTGTGATTCTTCTATAGCCTACAGGGATTCTATGCTTCCTGCAGATTGCATCCATTCTTTTATGCCACCTGATCCTTGCAGGCACTTCATTCCCTGCTTCAACACCAAAGAATTTTCTATACTTTGGCTTTATTTCTGCCAGGATTAACCCCAGGATTGTATCATAGAAGGCTTCAATCATTAGCCCTGTGTTCTTTGCCTTCACCTTATTTCCTGGTGGATTTGGTGCTGAAGGATCAGCCCATTCAGGATAATGATATAAGCTTGTGTTTTTAAAATGAAGGTTCTGATTATTCTTTGCAGGATTCATCCAATGAATGTGCCAATGGCTGCCAGGATAATTATGGATTGCTGTGTTATCCCTTAAAGTTCCAATGAACATAATATGCCTTTCAACAATAGCCTTGATTCTTTCTGTTACCTGCTTTAACCATTTTGGGTTGATATAATTGACAATTTCAGTTTCAGCATCTTCTGGTGCAGGCAGTTGATATTTTCCACCTGATTTTATTATCGGTCTATGGATATTCTTATCAATTGCCCTTGTCCATCCTGCATCCAGAAATGATCTTAATGTATTGCCAACTTCCTTTTTAACCATCTTATCGAGCAGGTATTTTTCAATATCAGCAGTTTCGAGATTGTGCCTAACAAGCAACGCAGGGATCAGGAATGGTGCTAAATAAACAGGATAACCCAATTCATTATTGATAAATGGGACAGTTAAATTCCCAGGAAGCTGATTATTCGTCACAGGCTTTCTTTGTTTATCATCAGATATGCCAACTCTTCGTTAGTTATCACCTGCCCTGCTTCAACTTTATCTCTTATTGTTTTTATCTTTGCTTTCTTTGTGTCAATCCTTATCTTTTCTGCTGCATTTATCCTCACCTTTTTCCCCCCTGAAACATCGTAAATTTCAAGGGGATATTCGCTTCTCACTAATTCTTCTGTTGTTTCCAGGTATTCCTGTCCATGGGGTATATGGTCGGGATTAGAATAGCTTCCTTGCCCTTTGATTGTATTCCCTTCATGAAATATTATATGCTTCATTTTCCTACCCCATCCTAATTATTGTAATATATAATATCGCAATACACGGTATTAGAACCCGCATTGTCCCTGTATTCCACTAATAGCGATTTGTTGTAATCCATAACAAATCTATATGCCGCTATTACGCCACCTAATCCAATTTTGCCTGCATAGAGTTGACTTCCATCCACTGTTATCCTTATTTCCTGCGTATTGTTCGCACTGCAGCTTAGGTGGATTTCTGCTTTCCCCCTACCTGCAACGCTAAGAGCTGTTGTCCAATTTGTATCACCTGTATGCGATACAGATACAACAGCATCATAAACATCTGAGGCACTCCTTGTTATCCCCATTTTCTTGTATTGTCCTATCGGTTGTAGTAGGCTATATCAATATAGGCAAGTTCATCGTGTATATTTGTGCGGTATTCGATCAATATGCTTGTATTCCATTCTATTATAAATATATCATCCCTATTAGCATAAGCATACCCTGGCACTCCAAATGAAAGAAGAGTTCCATCAATAGTCAATCGGAGTTCTCTCTTCGTGTGATTGGTAGCATCTGTGTGGATTTCTGCTTTCCCCCTACCTGCAACGCTAAGAGCTGTCGTCCAATTTGTATCACCTGTATGAGATGCGTCTATAACCGAATCATAGACAGGTGATGGGATTGATTGTCTTATCATGTCTTTTCCAATCCCCATGCAATAAAATTAATATCAACTATATCCGACCTGCAAAGCAAGGTATCAGCAGCTTCCATCGAAATCCCTAATTGGATTGTAATATGCCCTTTTGCTTCAATCGTTTCGTCATAAATAATATAATCTTCGTCAGCGATGTCACCTAATGCCCCATCAATATGTGCGACCCTTATTGTGCCTACATTTGCTGATCTGTTGCAAATATTAATTGATGATACGATTGTCTCGGTACCACCACCAACAACATATAGTTCAATATTTGTCGTTACTGCATTCCCTGATCCATCAATTTCTTCCGCACCTAATCTTTTATATGTATCTGCCATTTTTTTTTATCCCCCATAAAGAAGAAATGGGTGAAAAGATTCGCCAGAAATCGGAACGCCATATTTAAATGTTTGAGCGGATGTTGCCCATGACCCTGTAGCAGATACAATAACCCATTCAGTCGCTGCTGCAAGCTCAAGTACAACACAAGCATAATCTTCACCCGCCACCGAATTTGTCAACGTGCCACCACCTGCACCATCGGCGATGGTATCAGAATCTGCTGCCTGGATGGTGACATTCCCTGCACCTAATTTTACAATTGCAAACCTGCCACCAATATTTGATGCAGAGACTGAAGGCAGATTTATGGTTTGATTGCCCGAAGCATCAACCCTTGCTGTTTTTCCGAAGTCACCCACGACAAAAGTCAACCCTGCATTGCCATCTAACCATTCTGACCCTGCAACAAAATCAACCAAATTGTCATAATCTGATTTTTTGCTAGCACTCCCTACTGTAACAGTTGGCTTTTCACCAAATCCTTCAGCCATTTTTCATGTCTCCTATTACCACCAAAGGCTTTTATTCAGGCTCGATGTATCTGCTGTCAGGCAAAAACCATTATCATCACACCAGAATCCTGATTGTGCTTTCTCTGTATCGCTTGCTGTTGCCCATGCAGGTGCAGCATCCAATGTCCACATCCCAATAAATAACCCTAATCCCGCAAAATTGTCAACCAATATTCTTGCCCTGCTAAATGAGAAATCCTTTGAAATCCTTATGATCTGATAACCCTCATCCAACATCGTGCCTGTTGACGTTGGTGCGGTTGCCCTTGATATTTTCAGAACATCCCCTGGCTTTCGTTGGAAGAGTTTAATTCCTTTTACTGTGATCTCGATTTGCTTAATTGGTGCATTTGTCAATGTCAGTAATCTGCCCTTCAAAACGTTTGCGTCTGTTTCCGATGTTATCCAGGTATAGATATTTTTATATGCTGCATCCTGTTTATCGACATACTTTGCCCTGTTATTTGTACCTTCAACTTCCTTATATGTGTCTTCCTCACCCGAAGATAATGGCGATGTTTCATCTCTTTCGTAAGGAGTTGGATTGTAATGCACCTTAATCCCTTCAAATATTTTATCTATCGGTGCTTTGACAACAAATCCATCCATTTCTTCGTCAATCAAATTGTCATCTTCCACATTCGTAGGGGTATAAATATCAAGTTGGAATTTGCCGTTATTATTTACATATAAATTTCCCATTACTGATTTCTCGATTTCCGCAATATATGAAGATATATTCCTTCTATATCTCATGTATTTATTTAGAGCAAAGGTGTTATCAGCCTTTGCCGATGCGAAAGATGCAGAATCCAATTTAGCAGCAGGTAATCCCAGGACAGTCCTCAAGAAGAATTTGATAACATCTGATCCTGACGCCATTAAGTCCGTTGAGGTCTCGTCTGTAATGTCGGATATTTTCGCACCTTTGACATCACAGGTGACTTCCCCTGTTGGCGTATAAGTCACGAATGTAAATTTGCAATTTGCCAAATCCAAAGATAAATCCCCTGAACCAACTGCTGACCCACCATCATAAACAGCATCTATTGATTTTAGGGTTTGATAATTTGCATCTGCTATTGTGTATTCATAGGCATCAGCGGTAGAATTATCAGATAATAAAGGCTTGATCGCAGTTTGCACCCCGAATGCAAATGGGATTGGTTTACCCCTATCTCCTGGTGCAACGTCAGCACCAGACAAGGCTGTTATAGGTGCAATCCTTTTCAGCAGGTCTATATAATTAACTGTGTCGTAATATACTTTATTTTCATTCCATTCTTCTTGGCGGATGCTGCCCATATAGACTAGAGCATATTCGGTGAATGGCAAGCTTTCTCCACCAAAGTATAATTTCCAATCTGCGTTTTTCCAGGAAAAATCATCGATCATTATGTCCCAAAATCCATAGGGGTTTTTAAGCTCAAATCTTGCTGTGCCTGTTTTCATTCCACCGCCTGCAAGCAAATCGGTTTGCTCATAGATGAAAGATGGAATATTATCAGCAGAAAGCAATGGCTCATAATAAATATCTGAAAAGATTTTGCCCTGTCCTGCTTTGCCCATACCAGATGAAATAAATAGATTGAAAAATACTACAATATAATTGGCAACACTATTAGGATTAGATGAATTTGTTGTATGAATATAAAGCAAATCATTTGAGGTGTCATGCCAATATGAACCTGCTGATGCATCCACAGCTGCAGTCGAACCCAAAGTATCCAATGCTGTCCCATTATGCTCAACGGATGAAGTTAATCTATAGGTATTACCAAAACCAGAAGATGCTTCAAAAATGTTTGCCCAGGAAACCTCATAGACATTTGTTCTTCCACCTGTTTTTGCCCAATTAAAAAGCTGCTTCTTCGGGGTAACTATAACCAGAAAATCTTTTTGTGAGTCAGGGGTTGCGATTAATCCTGCGAATGTTGTTATAGGCATTATACCAATTCTTTGAAATCCAGGCTAAAATTCTTGCGTTTAAGATGCGATCCACTATAATTCGGAAGGCTTAAAAATCTAACATACCTAGAATAATCATGTTTGCCGTCAGTTAGTAACTCATTATCGTAATCACAGCAGATGAACAAATCGCCTGTTTTCCCTCTGTCTTTTCGGACTATTTCGACATTGTCAATCAGGGTATTTTCAAAGGGTAAGCTAAAAACCAAATAAGGGGTTTCTTCATCTGTTGATTCCACCCCGCCAGATGAAGTCTCGACTTTAGAAGGGTCAACTGTTTCTATCCTGTAGCCATTGGTGAAGTTCCTTTCAGGTGCAATAGAAGTACCTAGAAATGCCCTGCCAATTTCCACATATCCGTTTGAATTATTTGTGTCTATAATCAATATCCTCCAATATCTATAGCTCTGGTTTACACTCCACCTATTTAGCATGATTTCGATGTTATATGTTAAGGTCACATCAACTGTTGGCGATGCCCAGGAATCAGTAGCATTGCCCTGAATCTTAACAGTAGCCGATGATGATACACCATGTCTAGTCATTAGGAATTCCGTTACATTTTGAGCTAATCCAAAGTCAAACTTAATCCATTCTTCCGAATGGATAGAAACATTATCAGAAGTATAGGTTAAAGAGCCAGAATCGTCTGCTGCTGTATCAAATCCTATGGTTCCGCCTACAGTTGTCGCTGCATTGCTGCCTGTGTTCCACCGCAACTTGAATATCCCGCCACCACCTGCTCCATCCGAAACAATGGTGAATTTATGGGTTGAGGAAGAATATGAAACAGCATAGCCTGAAGCACCTGCAGCTTCAAGCCTTGTTTCCATCTCTGCAATCAAAGTTGCTGCCGTATAAGTTCCTGCAGCCAGGGTTGCTGTAAGCTCCACGCCATTTGTCTCTTCAAAGTCAATATCATCATTTGCATTTATTGTTACTACGAAATTCCCACCTGATGTCCTCCAGGTTTTTGTTTTCCAGAAATGCTGGATGTTGTCATCAGGCAATGCGGTTGCCTCCGTTGATGATGTGATGGTTGTCCCTGTCGCATCGATTAGATTGCTGTAACATAGTTTCAGCATTATGATTCGACCCTGACAATAGTCTGCATATCCTGGTGTAACACTCCTAACCTTGTTAATTCTGTTAAGTCATCAACTAATGCTGATGCTAATTTCTTTCCATCCATTATCAAATTAACAATCATAGGTTGTGATGTTCTGCCTCCAAATCCTTCCCCACTTATCGACCCTGGAATCATGTCATGCTTTGGTGTTACCTTTAATCCTTCACCTTCATGAACCGCCATCAATCCTGATTTCTGAATAGTTCCAGAAAAGCCTGTTTGTGCAGAAGGGATATTCAATAAAGCTTTCCATATTCCTGCAAGCTTATGATTTGCATTGTGCAAACTATGAACCATTGCATTTGAATTATTAAGAAAGGCATGATACATAATATTTTTAATGTCAGCTAAAAAGTTTCTGGTTTCATGAATCCATCCACCAACATTCCCTGTTTGTCCACCACCACCAACTAATTTTCCTATTCCAGACATTAATCCACCAATGAGTTGACCTATTCCAGACACAATGGTTCCTGCTGTTCCAAAGACTGATTCAACAACTGACCCTAAACCTTTTAAGACACTCCCAACTGCCTCAAATCCTGCAGATAAAGCATCTGATACTGATTGTCCTATTTGTTTTAAATTTAAATATTTTGTTACTAATAATCCAATTCCTGCAATTCCTACCATTTTCCCAATTCCACCTAAAAATGAACCCGTAATATTTCCTATTGTCCCTTTTTCACCTGTTCCTTCCTTTTTTCCTGTCAATAGTTTTCCTATTGAACCAAATCCACTTGTAATTCCTCTTAATAATCCACCAACACCCTGACCGCCCAAAGCCTTAGTAATGAAACCTAGTGTCCATTTAGTTATCATCTTTGCAACTAAATCAAAAAATTGTGTCTTTATAGTTCCCCAAACAGATTTTAGCCCATCTTTAAGTGATTTGCTTTTTTGTAACATTGAGCTTAGTTCTTGAATCCAACTATCTTTTATTCTTTCTGAAACATTTAAGAATTCATTCAAAACGCTATCAGAATCATCCTCTAAATTATCTTTTGTATCTTCTTTAAGTTTATAATTTTCTGATCTCATGTCACCTGAAGCCAATGCCCAAGCATCAGATAAATCCCTTGCAGCGGGGAGAGCTTCGTTATATACCATTTGATCTAAATCATCTGCCAAATCTTTAACTAAGTCACTAACAGATAATACTTCCCTTCCCCAAGCATTTATTCCAGTTTTTATTCCTTTTATTTTTGGTATAGCAGTTTCAATTTCTTTCCTTTGGGTTTTTATCGCATCTTTAAATTCATCTGCTTTAGTTTTTGCATCTTTTCCTGTTTCGTTAAAATCAGAAAGCTTAACATCTGCATCCCCAAATCTTTCACCTGTTCCATATACTTCCCATGCAAGCAACCCTAATGCTTCATCTAATTCCCTACCTGCTAATGCATTTTCTAATAAACCTGCTTTTGAATTAAATAAGGCTACATCATAAAGTTCTTTAAATGCTGCAATCCCACCGCCTATAACTGTTGTAAAGGTTGAAAATGCACCAATTACATCTAAAACCCATTCCTTTATTTTTCCTGATTCAATAAGCTCCACGACAGCTGTTGTTATCTTTTCTATCCCTTCTTTAAATCGCTCATCTTCTATGATGACTAAACCAATCTCTTCTAACAAATCATTCATTATATTATTTAACCCAGTAACAGCACCCCCAAATGTTTCCCTGGCTGCTGTTGCCGAACCGCCAAATTGGGTTTCCAATTCTTTTAATATCATCTTCTGTGCTGATGCAACATCCCCTGTATCAACAAATGCTTTAATTACATCTTTTTGCTCTTCTGTAAAAGTTATCCCTGATCTTGTCAATGCTGTTAATCCCAATTTAGGGTCATTTAATGCCTTTCCAACTTGAATTGAAGCACTTTTTAAATCAGTTTTCATAGCAGTTGCAAGATTCAATGTCGCCTCTAAAGCATCTGGAAATTCTTCTTTCCCGATTCTTGTGAAGGTTAAAAGCATTGATTGTGCAGATATTATTGTCTCATCACCAAATTTTGTTACATTCTGCAACCCTGATGCCATTTCAGTCAATTCATCGGAAGTTAACCCTACTGCACCTTTTGTTGATATTAATACAGTTTCTAATTGCTTTACTGCATCTTGTTGTGCGATTGCATTTTCGATGGTTTTAACAAGCACACCTTTTAATGCCCTGAATCCTGCACTTAGAGCTGCAACCGCAAGCTGTCCACCTGCAAATTGCCTCCACAATCCTTTTGTGGTGCTTCCCATTGCCTTGGCTTGCTTGTCCACCCTTTCCATCGCATCATCAACTTTATTGATCTTTTTATCCGATGAATGAATATCAGTCTTTATGTCTATGTTTACTTTAGGCATTTTTTTCCTTATTCAGCCCTTCTATGCTTTGCCTTATTCTGTACTGATAAATCATGTTACATTTAACAAAGAATATCTCTTTTTCATCCCTTTTAAATAAAAGGTTGTCAAATAAATGTGGTAACAATCCAAATTCTTTTGTAAATTGATTGCAATTTTCATGATACCAATTATAAGAAAATATATCATGTTCATTCAGTTCAGGTGGATTTTGGCTTTGCTTATCACCCTTGCCTATATCATTCCAATCCACCTTGCCTTCAAAATCTTCAAGCCAAATGATATAGGCTGCTAATTTTTTATGAAATTCCCCATATCAGAACAGAATCTAAATACAGCAACCCAAAACCATCCAATTTTATCCATCCCTGAATCATCATCTTCTTCTGCGGTAATATCTTCAGCTTCCTTTCTCTTTACTTGCTCCCAAAACAGGGGGATTCCCTTTTTGCCCTTATCAGGATCAAGATAAGTTTTCTTGTTCGCCTTTGTGCATGGAATCTTCTTATCATCAATTCCTGTTAAATCCCAATCAGTTATTAAATCAATCGAATACTCAACAGCTTGTCGAAATGAATCCAAGACATCCTGATTTGTCATTTCTTCTGGTGTTAAATTTTCTGCTTTTGAAAACATTCTATTTACAATTTCTTTTTTGAAAGCAGGCTTCAGCCTTAGCCGAATAATAGTGGGGGTAATCAATTCGGTGTCAAGCTCAAATCCCTGCCAAACATCTGCAACAGGAACATTAACCTTTGGCATATACCACCTTCCTGGTGTTTATTTAATAAAGGATTCCTCTGAATCCTAAATTAGCTAGCCATTCCAACCATCCTATGCGAGGTAATCTGTTGACCTATCGTTAATCATTGTCAAATAGGGTCTAGCATAGCTCATCCCCGTTGGATTTGCACTCGCCTCCTCTGCCTGCAGTTTGATTCTTGCAGGGATTACTTCATCCCATGTATACTCAGTTTCCACAACTCTCAATCTAGGGAAGTATAAATTGGTCTCGTAATAAACCGCACCGCCCAGCAGATTCCCTATAATATTAATGACAATTTTCTTCTCAACTTCACCGATAAAGTCAGTCGTGAAGTAAGCATTATTGGTTGTGTTCATCCTGGGAAAATTTAAATCAATCGTGATTATTGGATGAGCATTCCCTGCAGGCTCAATTATTGAACTTGTGCCTGCCTTGTGTGGTGAGTCATGGGGTCTTTCGTAATGGATCGCCAAGTCTGAAACCTCAAGTGCTGTCTCAGCATAAGCATCTCCTGCACTTTGATTATTCATTTTGACTTGGATTGTAGAAAATTTTGCCCTGGTTGCCCTGTTTGCATAAGTGAGTGCATCCATTTGCGTTGATGTATTCACAGCCGAATTATCAATGACTGTATTCCCCAAGAATGATAACGAACCCTTGAACAATCCATCAGCGATATTCAGGTCAAGTGCTGTTGGCTTTGCCGATGCAACCTCCCATATTTTTGAGAGTTTTTCCACTGCAAAAGTAATAAAATTGCCATAGATTTCATCTGCCCATTGAAATGTATGCCTGTAGCCATTGCTCAATGCCGCAGGCGATCCTGCTGTCCCGAAGAATGAAGCAACTGAAATCCCCAAACCACTCAGTGCATGTCTCCATGTAAAGGGGATCGAAAATGAAACAGGGTCAATCTGCCCTAAATCACCATCCAAAGCCATAGGAGTATCTGCTTCATTGGCAGGAATATATGGCTGTGATCTGTTTAAACCACCATCTCCTTCGATGAGAACACCGAAGCCTGCACCCAATGCAACTGCTGTCCCCCATGCAGAACCTTTCTTTAACCCCGCTGCCATTAATCGTCTTTCTGGGATAGTTGGAGTTGCCATTTATTTCACCTTCCCTTTTGATGGATCATTGGAGCAGTATGCTGCATCTTTGGTTTTAACCCATTCCGCAACAACAGCTTCAGGGTAATCTGATCCATCATGGATTTGATTTTTAATTAACTCTTTCCCTTTCCTGGCTCTGCAGGAATCAGAAAGCCATTTAAATTTTATTGTACCCATCTTTTTCTCCTTGTTTTTATTGACTGATGTCCCTTATATAATCTACGGAGAACGCTATCTGGGAAACAAGAAACCTCCCAACAAATTCCACCATGGAATATCCACCATCCATCATCAGTAATGGATCGGAACTTAACCCTGCAATGTCCGCATGATTAACTAGGTCATTTTCGATGGTCTCCCTATCATCCAGTGCAGTATCTCTCCCTGTCCGCTCCACCCTAAAGGGGTCATAGCAGATCATGACTATAATCCCCTCTTTCGGATTAGATATGTTGAATGAATGATATGGATTTTCTGATAGATTCGTTTCGACAAAAAAGGATTTATGAATGATAGAATCTGGTACTGCTTCAAATGTAAATTGCTCTGTTGATTTCGAGAACCCCAAATCAACTAACCTTGCTTCCATAGCTTGCACAATATCTTTGATGCTACCCATTATCGTCCAAAGGCAATCTTCCCCAATGTTTCCTTCTCTTCATCATCTATCAATTTATCTTCATCCTCATCATAGGCAATCACGAGATTTGTGAATTCCTTTTCAAATCTCTCTTTTTCTTCCTGATATCGAAACCACCATATATCATCAGGTGACTTTGAAAAGGCATAAAATATCATCTCAAATGTTTTGAATATTACAACTTCCCTGATTGGCGAACCATCATTGATCCTGTATGCCCTTTTATACTTGTTTTCTATTTGCCTGGTGATATACCTTTTCGCTTCCTGAATCTGAACATCATAATTCGCAGGTGACTGGACACTCCAAATCTGTGCAGCAAGTGTAGGGTAATAAGCCTTCAGATCGGTATCAATTACATTACATTTCAACCTCACAACAACAGTATCGAAATATTTAATTGCCTTATAGACTACTGAGCTGACTGTATAATCAATTTCAATTACAAGGTTTTCTTCTGTTTCCGTTAGATTCGCAGCCAACAAAGAATAAGTCATCGTTCCATTCCCATCAATCGCCATTGCTACACCATCAACCAATACAGTTCCGCCTGAATCCTTGACTGTGATTGCTGCAGCTGAAGGCACTTGTTGAGTGCCACCGCTATAAGATTTGAATTCTATGGGGAAATCAACATCAACAACAGCCTGATTTTCTGTTAATTTCTCAACAAATTCTGACACTATCCCTTAGCCTTCTTGCTTCTTTTTGAGTAAGGTTGTTTCTTCTCAGCTTCCTTTGCTTCAGGTTCATCTTTTTCCTTCCCTACTTTGGATTCCCTGGCTTTCCTTATAGCTTCTTCCTGTCTTCTCTTCTTCCAGTATTCTTCAGTTATGTCTTCACATATGGCTTTTTTATTGGGATGATGAGGCACTGTTAAGAATTCTAGATCAGCTGCACTTGATGTCGACCCTCTTCCCCTGGAAAATCCAACACCATGAATATAGCCAGAAAAAGCTTTGTCCTGATGCCTCAGAATATAGATAACCTTTTTCCCCATTACAAACTTCTCCTATAGTTCAATTTTGATGACTGGTTAACTTTTAACTATCATCCAGGGATATCAGCAACATCAACTGAGAAGGTAACGGCACCAGTTCCAACCACAGCTTCATGCCTGATCCACCTGAAATTCGTTTTAAAGTAAACCTCATATGAACCTGTTTCATCCATGACGGCACCATCATCAGGATCAAGAAATGCCGTTCCTGGGATGTTGTAATAAGAGCCACCCTCCGTTGCCGAACCCCTAAGATTAAGAGTTAAAGTTCCTGCATTGGCTGTGATATTGCAAATTGCCCTCACAACAGCTGTAGCCCCCAAATCGACACCTGAACCTGATTCAGAACCAGGGGACATTGCCGAAGAAGCCCTTAATTGGCTTAACGAATCGAAAGTATATCTTTTGCCTGCCATTTTTTATTTCTCCTATTTTCCTTTTATAACTTATGCCACACCAGAAATTTTGGAAATCCCATCAAGCCTTGCAGCAGACCTTGAATGGAATATAGCAATGCTCATTTGCCATTCTATTCTGCTTCTAAAGGCAGGCTTGGTTTCAAGTTCTCCAATATCATAAGCTTCCAATGGCTCGATCTGAATGCCACAAAGATGCGTATCAACCCCAAATCTCACAGCATAGAGGCTGCCTGCTTCAGTTTCGCTTCCTTTCGTTTCATCAAAATCAAGGATTTCACTGTCATCGTTATCCTTTTCAACTATCCCGATTCTGATTCCATCATAAGCTTCAACCTGCCTTCCCCATTCATCCTGAGATACCTGCACTAGACTTGACCCAGTGAGAAGGCTTTTGACTTGCCTTCTCATGGCTTTGCCCATGAGAAGAACGTCAGGCTTACCGACAACAGCGTCAATCACCTGGTCTAATAGGTTGAGGTCAAGGTTTGCACCATTTGCACCCGCTGTTATAAGCTGATTTCCTGTTAGCCTTTGATTCAATCCATCAAACTGCTTTGATTCGGTTGCTTCGTCTCCGTCAAAGAAAATCTTAGTGAAATATAAGGCAGCAGCCTTTGCTTTCATGACTAAATCAGATGCCCTTCTTGCACCGAAATCCTTTTCTCTTTTAAGCAATGCTTTGTCCGTGTCAGCATCGCCTCCCATGATCTTCAAGGCTTCCGTTTGTGGATTGACCAAGCCTGTGGACTCACTATAGCTTTCATTGATTCCCCTGAAAGCTATTCCAGGCAGCCTTTCTTCCTTGTTGTATGTATAGCTTCCCCCTACAATCTCCTTGAAAGGAAGCATTTCCAAAACCACTGAAGATTTTGCAAACTCTTCAACTACTGCACTTTGGATAGGGTCTTGGGTAGTTTTTGCGTACTCGATTAGTGTAAAAGCCATCTTCTAATTCTCCTATTTTATTTATTAACCCTCTTTTTTCCGAAAGCCATCTTGATTCTCTCATGAGGACTTAATTGTGTCAAATCCTTCTGGATTTTCGTCTTCAGGTTAGGGTTTCCACCTGTTAAATCAGGGGTGATGTTATCATCCTCATCTGCTCCGAACAGATAAGGCTTTGCTTCCTTCAGCTTTGCAATGGATTCCTCAACGCCAGAAACATTAAATTCTTTATCAATCCCAACCTCTGCCATATCAGCAAGGCTAATATCAGATTCGTTCTTTATCCCCTGCTTAACTGCTTCAATCTGCATTTTCATTTCAATCATTTTGGAGTTGAATGTTGCTTTGATTTCTTCTTTCTCAACTTTTTCCTTGTCAGCTAACGCCTTGAATTCACCTTCTTCTTCAAGCTTCTTCTTTTCAGCTTCATCCTTTTCCTTTTCAAACCCTTCTAATTTCAGCCGCAAATCCTTAGCTTCTGCGTTGGCATTTCTCTTGGCATCGAGCAAAGCAATGAGTGATGCCTTAGAGGTTTCATCGTCTTTAAGCATTGATTCAAGCTTCGCTTCATCAGTCTTTTCATTCTCCGCTGTTAGAGTTTCTTCTAGTTTCCTTTTCTCCTGATTATCCTTGTCATTCCGAAGTGCTTCTTCGGTTATTGATTCTGTCATCCTAGACTCCTCAATATAAATATAAATTTCCCTTCCCTGGGATTATTTACCTTTGACCAATTGATCCGAATAAATTCAATTTCCTTTCCTTGTTTTAAACCTAAATCTCCCCATTGTCAACCCCACATTCAGATTCGTCTTCTTCCTATGATTTTAATTATGGGGTCATTAATCCTCTTTTTAACTATTTTATTTATTGCTAAATCTGTTATTGCCATGAATTCCCTTTGGGGTTGTTTACCTGTTCCTGTTGTGTGGATATTTGCAAGCATATCCGTTTTAGCCCTTTTCCCTGTTCCATGAGATTCAATCCTGATTTCCCCTGTTCTTGCACTATGAACAATCCCCTTCTTTGCACCTAGCATCTTTCCTGATGCTTTAAGATTAACTTTGCTTGAACCATATTTCCTTTTCTTCCAGGTTTTATATCCATCAGAATATTCATGGAATGCTTTTCCCTTATAATCTAAACCTGAGGCTGTGAGTTTGTCAACCCTTTTGTCTACGTCTTCAACAATCAGCTTCATTGGTTTTGGTGATGCAAGGAACTTCTTTAGGTTTTCTACTATCCTTCTAACTGGAGCGATCCCTGTTACCCTAACTGGCTCAGTTGCCATCGCCATTATCCCTGCAATCCTGTTCCTTCATTGCTTCAAAGTATTCATGCTTTAATCGACATTCTGGAAGAAGCCTGAAGTTTTTATGTTTTGCTGCAATCACAACAAAATCTCTACAAGAGGCATGTAAATGAAACAGCTTATCAATCCCCTTCACAATAAAAGGCTTTAGGTTTTCAGCACTTATATCAATTGGGAAATCACAAATATCACAGGTGAATTTATGCTTTGCAGGTGGTGGATGGATGCTCATAATTTAGCTTTCCTCTATTGGTTTTGTTTTAATCCCTGAATCAGTTGTTGAATCAGTCTTTGGAACAGCAGGAACCATGGTTCCTAATGTTGCCAATGCCTTCTTTATCCCTGTTTGTCCACCTGTGCTAAACCCCTTCAAGCCTAATCTTAGATATGGCTCAACATTCTGTAATGGCATTGCATAAATTTCTTTCGGCAGAACACCAATTGTCGAATTCCAGGTATCCATTGCTTCTGCTAATCCTACTTCATTAGGAAAGAATGTTACAATTGGCTTAATATCTGAACCTATATCACCCCTTAACTTCTGCCTTAAATCCAATTCTGGAAATTCATCAACCAATGCTTCTGGAACTAATATACAATGGCAGTATCCATCACAAATCCTTTCATTTGACCCTGGCAAGCCATAAACTGATGTTGCCCATTCGTTGTAAGTCATAGTCAATCCATTAGCTTCGATGCAAGTCGGACAAGGCTTTGCAGAGAGTAATATATTAGTCATTTGTGTCTCTGCCTTCTTGAATTTAGCCAAAATATCCATCCAGATAGGATTTTATGTGGATTCTATTAATTATAGCAGCTGTGATTTTCTTCAATTCCTTCCTGGCTTTCACCTTTTCTAAGTTCCACCTTGATTCAGGATCAGCCTTCATTTCCTTCAGCCTGTCGGCAGAAACATCTAATTCAGCATCTTCAAATACCATGATTTCGATTCTGCTTACATAATCATTCAGCACCAGGGCAACCTTTGATCGGAAAGGATCAAATTGTTTTCCCCTTCTCAATTTAAGCATTGTTGCCATTAATCCCAACTAAATGTTGATAATGCCTGATGCAATAATCCGGAAAATATGCCAACAAATCTTTCGTCAATCCTTAAATTATTTTCTTCCATCATTTTTAATATCCAATGAACCAATTCATGACAAAATGTTTCCTCAATAGCTTCCCTTGTCCTGGGGTTTCCTTCTGCATTTTCCTGAATTCTTATTTTATTCAATCCATAAGCTGCCTCACCAACGCCATCTGTCTCAACTCTTAAACCCTTTAAATATTCAACCTCAATTGTTTGACCCATGAGATTGAATTTAGCAGGAATATTCATATCTTCCCCACCTGCTCCATGAGTCCTTCACCTAACTTTGAAGCTGCAACCATTTCTGGCATTATGTCTATCAGCAGTTGATTTGCAAATCCTCCTATATATTCTGCCCTTTTTTTGGCTGATCCAAACAGCTTCCTTTCATCTATCAGAAGAAACCTTTGCCCTGCCTTTTCAGATGCTTTGTTCTCAAGCTGCTGAATCTTCCTAACTTGCATCCTGATGTTTCTCATCGTTCCCCCTAGGATGATGGTGATTCTTCCTGTTCCAATATGGAGTTCATCATATCTTCGATTTCAGGGTTCTGTGTTTTAGTTGCAGCCAAATCCTTCAGGTTGCCTATAACCCATCCTTCACCCTTTTCCTCTGTCTTTAAATCAGGGTTGTATTTCAGTCCAAGCTGTCCTAATGTCATAACTCCCGCCTGTATCTTTTGGAGAAATAGCTTTAATTCTTCTTCTGGCTGTTCAGGAAAATCTATCTCACCAAAATCAACGGAAAACTCTGTTGATTCATCTATCTTTTTCCACTTCATCGCACCTGCATGGATATTGTTTATTATCCTTGTTTTTCGGAATAAATCCTTTTCTATGTTCCTATATACAGGTATCTGCTCCTGCCTAATTTCCATCAATGGTCTATTCTTGATCTTCAACGCTCTGCCTGATATATCGGACACCTTGAGATTCCACTGATCGCTTGATATACCATAATTAGCCACAACTGAATTGATCTGGAATTCTAGTGCAGCTTGTAACTTATCCAGAGGTGCAACCATGTCCAATGTTCCAACTGCTGCACCTTCGCCTGAAACCCTGAGCATTGTTACAGGATCAAGCACCTGCCCTTCTGGTATCTGCAACTCATCGCCCACAGCGTACATCTGTTTGAAGCTTGCTGTCTTGAACATATAATCAAATTGGGTGAATTTAACGCCAGTGAGGATTGCAGCATTGTATAAATCCCTTCCAGTGTCCTGGTCGAAGAAATTAAAATCTGGTTCTTGTCTATGCAATGTTACAAATGGCAGCATTATATTCCCTCCATCATCTTTATATGGGGATATTTCCCCTAATTCGCCACCATCTCCATAGATAGCCCTCATCACCTTCCAATTTTTGTCCATAATGAAATAGTTACCATTAATATCCCAATAATAATATAATACATCTGAATTGCTTGACGTATTCACTAGGGATGTTGTGTAGATTATTGCATCTATTTGTGTTGGGTCAAACAGGTTCTGGACTACCATTGATATATTCGGCGTTATTAAATCATATGCAATCCCCCCATTCCTGACCCCTATCTTAATGAAGGATTCATTCAATAAATTGGTGTATCTATTAGCCCTCCTCATCTTCAGGTCAAGGTTGAAATCCTTTAGTATTTCTGAATATCTTAAATCCTCTGGATCAGTCATCCTAGATGCTTGCACTTTATAAATGGTGCTTATCTCATTAATAACCCTTTTTAAAATATTCTGTGTTTGGTTGACATGGTATTTAAGCCTAGAATAATTATCAGGATGGAATAATTCAATCATTTTAGCCTTTATAATATCCTCATAATCATCCATATATAAATCCATTTTTTCGGCAGCTTCTTCCATCCTGGCATTTTCTGCATCCCACTTGACTTTTAAAAAGTTCCTTGTTATTTCCGTTTCGCTTAATTTTGCAAATATATCTAGTCCAGACATTATATCACCCCTATTATTGATTTTTTCATGGGAAACCTATTTACTGCATAATACTCAAAGGCTTTCATTATGTGCGTTGCCCAATTCTCCTCATACCCATCTGATATAACCATCCCCTGTTCATCTGTCGGATGCTTATAGTTGGTCAGGCACTCCAGAAACCGAACACAACCTTTATCCACCTTAACATATGGCATCACCCTTTGCCCTGTTTGTATCGTATAAGCCTTTTTTAATCCATGCCTAACTTTAATATTAATCCCTAAATCATCAAGCCAAGAAATCCAGGACTTCATATTTAATTCTCTTTGCTTTCCTGCAGGATCACCAAAATGATTGTCATAATCCAAAACATTCCTTCCATAAGCATTTCTTTTCGTGTATGGTTTATTATTCACGATGTCAGCATAATATGGTGGTGATTTTTCGTGGTCTTCAAGTTCATCTATTATTCTAATCTCTGGATATTTCCATTCAGGAATGGGTGCCTCTTGAATCCACAGTACAGCCGTTGGGTTACCTATCCCAAAATCCCAGG
The DNA here is from genome assembly GCA_002690445.1 of Candidatus Pacearchaeota archaeon. The sequence continues at coordinate 6,345 of NZER01000402.1, read as the reverse complement.
TTGTATATAATGGTAAATCAGGATTATACTTGTATTCACCAACTTGACTTGAGAAATCGAACATATGATATATCTGCCCTGCCACTGATTTCTCGTAGCTAATATCCAATTCCCTGGCAACCTGGTCAGAGGTCATATCCTTGCATTGTTCATCATACCAGGCTTTATCCCTTTCAGGATGCTTTGACCAATGGCAATTCCTCTTACCGAATGTTGTGCCTGAGTCAAACTTAATCCTCCCAAAGCATCCACCTCTGCCATAAGGTGTTGAATTCATCACCAAGCCATTTTTGCAGGCTTGTTTAATGCTTGCATATACCGATTCTGACTTAGGTATCAAGGCAGCTTCATCCATCAATGCTCTGTGCCAAGTGCCTGACCTCCCTGCATTCGGATTTGATGATTCACCAATGATGTAGGAGTTTGTCTTTGGATTCTTTATCTTCAGATAGGTAATATCTAATTCAGGCTTGATACCTTCGGGTAGCCTTTCATACATAAACCTGATTCTCCCCATTAATGAATTAGGGGTTGAGGTTGATCCACCATCATCCACCAGAAATTCTTTTCTTGAGGTTATAAAATCCCCAATGTTATCGAGAAAGGTTATATCCCAAAGGAATAATGCCATGAATGCCCAAGAGATAAGCATCTGCCTGGATTTTTCAAGATGTTCATTATGTGGAATAATGTTATTTTCAAAGAAATCCTGCAGATATGGATAATCGGGAAATTTTTCAATGCTTCCTGCTTCAACATTCAGGGTTTCACAAAAGGTGATTGCGAAGTAATAGGGTGAATCGAGGCATTTGCCTAATTCATCAACCATATCTAATTCAGGTTTTTGAATTAGGCTTTGAAGCTGCCGAAGTTGCATTTTTATCCTTATTCTTTTTAATCATCTTTGCTATTTGAAGCAATGTTGATTGATCTAGGTTTAATTCACTTTTCATGCTTCCAATTATTTCAGATTTCTCATAATATCCCCTATTCTTTGCCTTTGTTTTAAGGAAGAATATCACAGCTGCAACATTCTTTTCATCAATCAGGTTGAATAGCTTATGTTCCACAAAATCAAATAATCCTTCAATCTGATGCTCGATTTCATTTTTAAACACAGGGTCTTTTTGCATCCATTTATAATATGCTGCCCTGGTTATTTTCACTTCATTACAAATTAAAGATATATTCCCTGAAGCCTTGAAGAATCTTTCAATGAATGTTTTCTTTAATAATTTAGTTTTATCCCTTTCTTTTTTTATAGGTGTCAACTTTGTCTTAGCCATAATTATTCTTTGCTTGCCCTGATTTCAGCTCCAGATTTATCAGTGGATATATTCAACTTTCAGCTTAAAAGGCAGGCAGCTTGTTGTCTTCCTCTATTAGATGTGAAGGAGGTAACACACCTGAGTTTTTTTTCATTGCTACCTGCCCTTTTTGTTTGCAAATCATAAAGAAGTTATCACTTTATTCTGCTATCTAATATTGTGATTATCCTCTGAAGTTCAAACTTTATCTCTTCCTTGAAACCATCCAGGCTTGTTTTTAGTTTCCCAATATTAACCAATATCCCTGTTATCTTTTCATTCTGGCTGTCGTGGTAGGAGAATAATCTTGAAATAGCTTCCTCATTTTTCTCACACCTATGGGGATTTTCATTCTTATGTTTCGGTGGGTGATATTGATTGCCATGATTATTCCTCTTTCTTCCTGGCACTACAATCAACCCCATCCTATAAAACTTCCACAAAATAAATATTATTGCTATGACATTTATTGTCCCCAATTCTGTTCCCATTCCACTGATTCCTAGAAAATCCATTATTCACCTACCCTTAATTGTTTAATTTCATATTTCAGTTCGTCAACCCAGAGGATGAAGGCTTTATTCACTATAATATATCTTTCATTGGGGTTTCTGTCAATATATTTTAATTCTGCTATTTTTATTTCGCCATCCACGATATAGCAAACCCCAACTATTCGCACCGAATCCGAAGGTTCTAGCACATCGTAGTAGGCAGAATGATAGATTGAAGGGTCATAAGATGCACAGCTATTTAAGGATAATATCAATAATATCATCAAGACTGCCATTATCCACAGCTTTAGCGATTTCTTTTTTTCTTTTAACAATTCTACCCCTCCTTATTTCCCTGTGAATCTTTGATGCGACAGGGATTAAAGCTGCCATTATCTTAATTATATCCTTCAATCAATGTTCTCCCCAGATGAATAGGTTAAATTCATCGACATTTTCCGTTCTTATCATAAATTCACGAAAAGCTTCCCCACTTGACAGAACCGCATTTTCCCCTTTCAAGGGTTCAAATTGTTCGCCTAGAATAATGCAACCCCTGGAATCATCACTTATATTTCCCTTGTGAAATAAAATATTTGATCTCCCTGGGACATTCAGCACTTCGAATGTTTTCCCGAATCTATTTGACATTATAGCCCTACAGCTATAATCACCTTTTGGGATGCAGCTTTTATTTTTTAAATTATCTTTCCAGGGAAGTTCCAGGGTTAGGCAAAAAGGTGTCTTACCTGCCAGCAGCACACCAAATGTTTCATCATCAAGAAATGCTACCCTTTTTAGGACAAAATATGGGATTGCCATTAATAAATAAATACAAATTATTTATCTGTTTGTCAATAAAAAAAGCTGAAGCCTCCCCTCATGTTAAACAACTCCACCAGGAAGCTTCAGCCTGCCCCGATTAAGTAAGGAAAACACCTAGTTTAAAATCAATCCATAGCATCACCACCTTCTTTTATTTGATTCCACAATATCTGTTTAAGCGTTTAAAACCTCTCACAACTAAATGAAAAACATTGCTTTAATGTTTAAATCTATAATCATGCTATTGCTTTAATGTTTAAATCTATAATCATGCTATTGCTTTAATGTTTAAATCTATGATCATGCCATTGCTTTAATGTTTAAATCTATGAGCGACCTCTCACAATTAAATGGAAAACATAACTCTAGTATGTATATTTATATATCTATGTGTGTATATATAAACTATATAAATCTATTATTATCAGATAGTTAGGTAATTTTTTATTATAGTTACTCCCTCCATGACTATAATACTGAGAATATTTCTTAATCATTATAGTCACCCCCATATAAACCTATATAACTTATTTAATATATTAAACTTACACATAGTCTATTCCCAAATACACATATATTAGACATTTATTTTTTTCTGATTGTTTGGATAAGATGAAAATTGTCAAGTTTCCCCTAATTTAAATTCTATGACTTTCTCCAAGAGACTCATGGGTCGCAGGTAATGTTGATCTAAGTAATGATTTATCACACCATAGCCGAAGTCCTTGCATGGCATGTATCGCATAAAATTGCCATATTCCCATCCCAAAAGGATCACTTTTTCATTTGAGGTATCATTATTATATTGTGCTAACACTATTATTGTAGTATGTTTTTTATCCTTTTCTAATAATAAGTTGTATGCCTTAATTGCCGTTTTAACGTCAATACCTATATTCCCAACCTGGAAATCAATGCCAAAATCACCTTGTTCTCTATATTCCATATCCATTGCCAACCCTGACCAATAGCCAAAAGCATACTCCCCTATTAATCCAATATATTCGTAATTAAATGATAAGGGTCTATGTGAGTCTTGCCCACGATGTAGATTATGCCTATTTTCTGCAATTTTTTTGAATTTATTCGATATTTCAACGCCAATATTTATCGTATGCTCGCACCCGAAATTATTCTCCCAGTTTTCTTCGCTTATATTAATCATTTGTTTTATTACTCATACAACAAACTTTAGGGGATTATTTCTTTTTGTATTTTCCACAATTCTTTATAAAATACCATTCGCTATAGGTCATGTAGACCAAAGAAATGCCTATTATAATCCAGGCTTCAGTTGTCATGTTCTATTCCATTAACTGCAATTAATTGTACCCAGTATATTGATTAATTAATCCCCATTAGCCAGTTTCCTGCCGAATAATAGAGTTAGAAGCAAAGTCATCACAGCAATAATTTCCGCTGTTGGTAACACAATCCCCGATGCTTCGGTGATAGCGACCAACATTGGTGCGATCAGAGCAAGCCAAAATTTCTTATCCTTCAGCTTGTCAGAATTTTCCTGTAACTTCTTCAAATCCACCTTTGCCTGAAATTGCAGATAGGTTATCATCGAAACCAAACCTGCACCAACTGCTTTGAAATCAACTTCTAATCCAAAGGCTTCCTTAACAACTGATAATCCTGCTGTCAGGATTCCAATGATGTAAAATAGAGTTTTTCTTGAAAATCTCATTTTTTCACCTTCCTTGAAATAAATTTTATCCTAACTTCCTTCACCTCAAATTGAAGGGCATCTATCAAGAAGTCTGAACCCATCCATCCAATACAAAATGCAAAGCCTGCCACTATCCAATACCATTTATTCAGGAATATCATTTTCCCTTCTCCTCATTTTTTCCTACTGAATAGCCTGCGATTAAGGCAAGGAATACATTCAAAATAACACTGATCCCTAATAATATTTCGAGATTCATCATCCTCCCTTTTCAATTCTTATTTCTGTTCTGGGGTTAGCAGGGTCAAGGAACTGCTCATATTTTGATATTAGATATTCTGGTGAATCCATGAATATCAGCTTCATATCTTCCAGGCAATCTCTCATTGCCTTAAATCCACCTATCAAATTATCATCATCAAGAAGCCTTACCCGATATGATATAAAATGCACTTTCCTTTTCTCCCCCCACTCAACCTTATATTCATCATCATGAGCATTTACGGCTATTAATTCCCAGCCATAGTTTCTTTTCAGCTTCATCCTATCCCTAAAGTGCATATTCAACAGAACATTAAGGGATGGTGTTACAATGGGAAGGATTATTTTTAGCATTCCTCACTTTTTATCCAGGTTTTTCCCTTTATATCTTGATCTCACTTTATATCTTGCACAGCCAATGTCATTAATCTTACAATATTTCACTTGCACCCAACACCAAATTAAATCCTGCAGCCGATCTAATGGCTTTGAAAAGAAGCAGTTAGAACAAACTTGATGATCCATTATATTATCATAACCTTGCCTTATATTTAAACTTTCCCCATTCATCACCTTCCCAATTATTCATTTAATTCTTTTATCTTCCTATTTGCTAAATATTTATCAAATTCTTCTGAAGAATTATATAAATTTATATAACATTTAATAAAATATGTCCTATCAAATGATTCACTTTTTGTATCAGCTGTATAGAAATCCTCTAGTGATCCAAAAGCTAATTCACAGGTTTTTTTAGTCATAATTGTTAGATTATCAGAATTTACAAAAGAATTTCCTATTAATTCACACCATGCTTCAGATGCTTTTAATTCTACATTTCCTTCAATGGCTTCTATTATTTCAGATATTAAAGGAAAGAAATGATTCTTTCTATTCTTTATTAAATATTCAATTGCATTTTCTAATTTTTCGATAGGAAAATATGATAAATATTTATAATACAATTCAACCTTTTCTTGTGGAAGTTCACCTTCAAATAAAACTGCCAATTTCCCCATTGCAACCACAAATCTTTGTTTAAATTCTTTATCCATTTTGCACCTTTTCATACCAATCTTTTAATCCCATAAATTGCTTATATTTTTGACTTAAATAATTCCCTTCCATTACTTTAGGATAATTTGAAGGTAATAAAATCCAATCAAATGTAATTTTCCAACCATTTTTATTCTGCCCTAATAGGAATGGTTGCTTTTCAATAGCAAGTAATAATGTATCAAAATCAAAATCATCATCACCTATTCTTGTTAATAAATGCCTTTCCCTGGTTGATCCCTTTTTAATACTTTTAATTTCAGCTAATGATTTTCTTTTAGCAAATTCATTCCATTTATTGAAAATATCATCTTTTGAGACAATGAGTATATTAACTTCATTTATATTAGATTTATCTTCTATTGAATTTAACTTAACTTGTGGGGATAAATCATGATTAATCATGAGTTCACAGGATTTTTTATTAGGTGCAGGTATTTTTGATTCAGCTTCCCTTTCTTTATGAAGGGTTTGCATTGCCTTAAATTTAGTGAATTGCAAATATTGTTCACCATTGGATTTATATAAATATATCAGCCCAATTTCAGCCAATTCAAATAATAACTTATTAATCTTTCCCTTTGCCATTGATTCAACTTTTGGAAATAAATGCCCTTTTAGAATATCAGGATCAGCAGTATATCTTCCTTCAATATCTAACCAGGGAATTAACCAGGTGTATAAAAGCCTGGCTGAATCAGATTTTAATGCACCCAATTTCTTGCTT
>NZER01000401.1 GCA_002690445.1 Candidatus Pacearchaeota archaeon | reverse complement strand
CTGATAGAGCCTTGGGCTCCATGAAGGCCAGGGTAGCTGCTGGGGGACAGAAGCTCCCGAGAGCCATTGGTCCCCCGCCGTGGCAAACCTGCATGGGGCCCAAACCCACTCGCGTGCAAAGTTTTGGACAAATGCTTTATGATTAGTATGAACTTGATAATTTTCCATGGCTTGGAACACTGCATTTATTACAGAACGTTTAGGAGCACCTACTGCTATCAAAAAACTTCCTGTCTTAGGAGAGAAATGATATTCATTAGGATTGCCAGAGTAATCTGGTACAAGTAAAGACATTAAAAAATCTAATCCATAAGATTCCCTACTCGTAGGCAGCTTTCCTATGAACGTATCAGATTGTGGTTGCTGCATACCCTCACTTACTATAGCATTCTTTACAGCAAGACGTTGTATTTCTTCAAGTCCATTCTCTATAGCCTTAAGAGATCTAATATTATGCTCTGACCAATCACGATATCCCTTTTCATCCATGATATCTATCATTGATTTCTTTATTTTTCCCTTAGTTCTATTTACAATCTTCCTAAAGTCAGGTAGATCAGAATCATGAACATGGGCATAATAACCAAGAGTACTATTAGCAAATGCTAAACCATCTATAAGGTCATGCTCTACTACAGCTTTAAGTACTACTGGATTTCTTACAGCAACTTCACCAAACTTTAAAGTATGATCCTGACCAGGGAATAGTTTCTGAATAAGCTTACCAGTCTTAGCATCTCTAATAGAAATATCTCTATTGAATGATTTTACTTCATTGTCTTTGCCTTTTATATAATGCTGAAGTTTCTGTTCAAACACATTAGGTTCTACAGACATTCTATCCAATACCACAGATAAAGCTTGAGATTTAATAATAAGATCTTCTTTCTGCATTTCAATAGATACAGGATCTACGTTAGGATCTTTCTCTGATTCAGCAAGTCTCCACTCAGATCTACGTATCTGCTGCTCCATAGTATTAGCTTGAACCATCATCTCTTCATGCTTACCTTGTTTGTAAAATGCATCCCACATATCTTTTATAGGATCAGCCTTACCAAGATCAGCAGTTCTAATATCACCAGTAGTCCTGTATGCTTCTAGTAAATTAGCTTTAAACCTACCCATTAAATTATCTAATCCAGCATTAAAGAAATCTCCTTGTGGGCTATATGTTTCTCTTACTCTTAGAAAATCTCTATCAGCTACAGTTTTCATAGACTTTAAAAATGGAGTTGGATTTTTATATACTTGATCAGATAATGCTCCCATAATATCTCCTACCATCTCCGCATTCTTTCTTGGAGCATCCATCTTAAAAAATATATCATTAGCTGCTTCAGTATGCCCCTTCTTTACAAGATAATTATAAAAATTCCAGTTAATACGCTTACGACTATACTCACTTTGAAAATCCCTGTAAGCAGAAACCATATCTTGATACTTAGGTTTCTTAGCTTCTCCAGCTTCATATATACTTCCTTCAACATTTAGCAACCTACCAAAATCATCTAATATTTTTTTAACAATCAATCTATATGCTTCATCAGGTACTGTACCTTGAGTTATTTTATCTCCCTTTTTATATTGCATCTTGAAGAATGGTTCATCTCCAAAAAGAATATCATTTGTCCAATCATTTAGATTCTTTAAAGAATTAGGAGTGCCATCATATATATCAAGTACTCCCTGGGAATCATTGACTAGCTTTTGTATTGCAGCTTTAGTATCTTTACTAAATATTATTTCAGCATCACCAATTTTAATACTACCTACCTCATCAAACAACCTCTTAGCATAAGTAAGTTTTCTATGCATCTTAACTACTGGACCACGCTTACGACTATAGTCTTTCATATTCTGGTTATAAGCTTTATAACTCTGGTTAGAATACATATCCAACTCTGGTTTAAACTTATTAGTAATAGGTAAAGGCTCTAATATGTCTCCATTAACCTTATATGATTCTTTCATAGCACTGAATGGTGTATCCATATAGAAATATAGCTTATCAGTATCGTAATCTCGCTGTCCTCTCATTGTAACATCATAAGAATTAAGCTCCATAATACCACCATCTTCCTTTGGGAGCATATCTCTAACCTTAACTACCATAGCATCATGTGGGCCAGTCCTTGGTGCTGGTAAGGCCATTATAGCTAGCTGTGCTCCATCATATGCATCATCTTTTAATTCATTAAATACATCACGATAATATTCAAGCTCAGAGTCCTTCAGCTTTTTATTCAGCGATTCAACCATAGAAGCTATCTTCTTATATTCTTTTGCATTAAGTTTAGCACCTTCATTTAACGGATCTTCTATAGTTCTATGTTTTAAATCAACAATAACATCTCTTCCATCATGCTTGAATGCTACAGTAAGAGTAGCCTTCTCTCTATAAGCAGGTCTTTCCTTAATTCCAGGCTTTCTACCAACTACAGGTCCAAATGAACCACGAAAATGAATCTTTCTATCTAAATAATCAGCCCCTATATGAGCTTCGCCAAGCTTTATCTGCTTTCCATTTGAATATACTGGTATATTTAAGTCTCCAGAAAGATTACCACGTAATATAGGAGCACCGCCAGCATCAGTATAGCCGTCAAATACTCCTGCATCATCAATATATTTCCTCTTAATTAAAGCATCATATAAATTCTTAGAGATATTAGAAAATGGTACTCCATCAGCCTCCATCCATATAGATGCTACAGATGCATTAGGAGCTTCAACAGATATACCATCTTTATTAACACTAGATCTAATATATGATCTTGCTTCACGTGATGCAAGCCCAGTATCTTCAGGGTTATATAGATTAATATTAAGCTCAGCAAATTCTTGAGCCAGATCAGCTCTAGACCATTCGTATAAATCAGCTTGAACTTCCTTAGAAGACCAATTATCAAATTGCTTTAATATCTTAGCATCACCAGCTCTGCCATAGATTGCTCCTGATAAAGTTTGATCAATTCTTACTGGCATTACAGATTGATGTTTACTATCAGCTTTAATTCCATTTATAAACTCAACCATATTCATGCCAGAACCCATTGAAGGAGGTTCATAAGGAATAAATTGATTCTTTAATTTAGTATCATTAGAATCTATTTTTTTTGCCTTCTTAGCTCCACTCTTGAAAGCTACCTGATCTATCTCTGGATTATTTGCAAAGAAATTATCCAACCTGCTATCATAAAAATAATGAGTTTTATTAACAAAAGTATGGATAACTCCGCTCTCATCCTTAAAGCTAGTAAGCCCCACTGGTTTCTGTCCTGCAGATTCTCCAATAAGATTACCCTGACCATTTACTAACAATAAATAATCTAATGCATCTCGCCTTAATGCAGTCATTGCATTAACAGCTTCAGCATTAATAGAATTATGCTTCTTTAAATCACTAAGCATATTGTTATAATCAGCTTTCTTTATCTCACCGTTATCATATTGTAGCTTTAAATTAGCTTCAGCAATAGATCTATTATCTGTAATCAAATTATTTACAGCTTCACCAGTTATAGACTTATTTGCATCATTAATTACAAGAGTATGGAAGTTTTCTTTATCTGAATATGTATCAATAATATCTCTATATCTTTCATTAGGTGATTCGGCATATATAGACTTAAGTATTTGCCGTTTCTCAGCACTATTACGTGAGTACCCTTGGTTCTGTGCCAATCTTTTATATTTGTAGCTTTTACGGGCACCCTCGCTGCTGAAATAGGCATCCTGTAGCCAATCTCCATCTATTCTCTCACCATACATAACATTAAACATGGTAAACATAGCATCTTCCATGTGCTGAGCTTCATTTATAGCTGATCCAGCTTTAAATTTATTTACATCATAAGTACCATCATTATTCTTAATAGTTTTTAGCCGATCATAATAAACCTCTAAAGAATTCTTAAAGAGATTATCAGCAGCCTTACCAGATCTATTTGTTTTCTTTCTAGCATTGTTTACATAGGGATCTTTCCTGACTCTTTCATACCACTCTACAAATTTTGTAGCCATACTATTGAAACCAGACTCTGGAATAACAAGATTAATATTCTCATCAACACCAACAATATAATGCTTTCCGTGTATTAACTGTTCAGCAAGATCAATCCCTTCATAATTTTCTCTACCAGCTTCAACAGAGGAAACCTTACCTTCCTTAAAATATTTTAGATTAGTAACAGCACCTTCACTAAGTGATGCAGCAAAATCTCCTGACAAAGCTTTACTTATACTAGTTAGTCCCTCGGTATTGGTGGCAATAGATTTAACTCTATTATTTTCCATATAGTCTGAAGATAATAATATCATATCATTACTCTGACCTTCTGCAAAAATCTCACTGTATATATCTGTCAAGAATCCTTTAGATATTTCTGAATTTTCAAACTTACCTTGGCCACTAGATACATCAACAGTTAACCTTTTTATATTAAAACGTCTATCATATAGCCCTGCAATATGAGTAATATCATTCCTTAATTCGTCACCAGCAGACTCTCTTTTCTTATTAGCAAAACTAAACATCCTATCAATAAATGAATCAATATTCTTACCAATAATAACCTTCTCTTTATATAAAGCATATATGGCATCGGATGCAGAGTCATATGTAATACCATGTCCAGCTTCTCCTGGATTAAATACATCTTCAATTTTAATATCATGTTTTTCAAGGAACAAATCAGGAGTAATGCGAGTATTATTATCATGCATGTGACCTTCAATTTCCTCATGCTTCAATCTAAGAACAGCTTCTTGCCTTCTCTCTGAAAATTGAGTAGCAATATCAGGTCTCTCTGATACCCTATTAGCAATTGCAATTTGCATATCTCTTATTTGTTCTGTTCTTTTTATAAATTCTCCAGGAGTATCAGAACTTAGCTTATCTATATGATCCATTAATGTCATATTATCATCACCACGATAGCCCTTTGTAATCTCAAGATGTGCAGATGCTCTAGACACTTCAACAGAACCGCCCATAGATTTAGCAAAAGACATTTGAAATCTATTTATTTCATTCAAAACTTCTTGCTTCTGATTCAATACAGCCCTTATTTCTGCTCCAGGAGTAGTGATCGCATTAGCAATCTCAGATTCCAATGCCTTTATTTCATTGCTGATACCAACAATTCTTATATCAATAGCCTCTGAGTAATTCTCTATATCACCACCCAATCTTTTCATATTAAGGATGTGATCTGCAGTAAGTACACTACCTAACTGATCTTCTGTTAATCCTTTCATATTAAAATCTTCTTGGAAGGTTAATACATCACCAGTATTTTCTTTTATTCTTTTATAAGCAGCCCTGATAGTTTCTATTTCTCCATCAGTTGCAAGAGGTTTTACCTTTCTTATCTGTTCAGGAGTTAAATCTAATGGAGCCTTTAAAGCTACTCCTCTACCTTGTGAATCAGTTGAAAGAGTTATAAAGCCATTTAATAATAATCTCTTTACAGCCAATCCTTTATTAGGAGATATATCAAGTCCTCTAGTAGCTTCTTCAATACCATAGTTAACAGCTCTATCTACCCAATTCTCCATCCTACTATCAAATTGATGTGTCACAGGATCAGGCATACCAGCACGAACAAGTTCATCCTTAAGCTGTCTAATCTTATCCATTGACACCTCAACACTCCTACTATCTACAGCTTCTCTACCACTAGCAGCATTAATAGCCCAAAGATCATTAACAAAACCTCTTAAAGCATGGAGCTCCTGCTGATCAAATTTACCTTCTGGTGGTATTATCTTTATATTGTTAGGTTTCTCTGTAATAATATTACGATCTACATTGTCCACATGAGATAATACTTCACCAATAAGAGATTGCATACCATCATTATCAGCCTTTTCAACACCAGATACTTGCTTACCAAGAATAACGTCATGAACACGAGCTACATTTTTATGATAATCTATCTGATGAAATTGACTCCACATTGTTGGATCTAACATATCAATAGGTTCTGTAAAGGTCTCTCCATAAAATTCTTTCCCAAGGCCAAATTCAAAATCATCTTGTATTGACCTTATCTTTTTCAGCTTCTCACTATCTAGCTTTACTGTATGCCCCTTACCCTTACCTATAGTAAAATCTGCAATCTTAATTAAATCCATATTCTTAAGTCTCAACTTAAGCTTATCAAGCTTACGTATTGTCATCCTATCAGCATCATCAAGACCTTTTGTATTATACCAATAATCATCCATCTTACCATCTTTAGCGACATAATCAGTATTCTCAGTCAGTGCTGCCATTTGCTGAGTAAAGTTATCGTATATTCTGCCATTTATTTCTGACCATGCTTCTTGACTACTCTCAACTATAGATTTTGCTATAATATTTCTAGAATTAAGATAAACAGGACTTTCTTCTGTACTTAATACTTCAGACTTTAGATTTTTAATTTCTTTTAAAGCAAGATTTATATCTTTCTTAGTTACATTGGGATTAAATTCAATATACCTAGATTTCATTGTGCCAAATATAGGACTCAATATATCCATCAGCTCCCTATTAAGTAAAGCTGTTTCTTTCCTATTATCTAATCCAATTTTAGCATGACTTGCATCATATACTACATTCTTATCCATCAATGTCTGAATTATATTTTCAACATCAGCAATAGGATTCTTAGCAGCCCAATCTGTAAACAAATTACCATCAAACTGCTTAACAATATCTCCTATATGATGAGAAGAAATATTCATCTGATTCATACTAGTATAAATATCCTTCAGATCAGAATTATAATAATATGGTCTCTCTCCAAAATGGAATCCAGCCTTAACTTCTCCACCTCTATGTAATGGTCTAGCTCCTTTAGTCATTAGAGCTCCAAGCCCTAAATGAAAAGCCATTTCCCCACGTCCCATATGATCAAATGCTCCATCAGCTAAAGAAGCATGGTTAAATATTACAGCACCTACAGCCATCCTAGGTATAGATCCCCAAAGATCTTTAGCCATATCGCCAACACCTGCTGTTTCCCCTTTTACTGAAGGATAAAATCTTTTCCTAAAATCTGAAAGAAGCTGTTTATTATGCTTTATCATTGCATTTTTAAGCTGAGGTAATTGGGCCTTAGTAACACTCCTAGTACCCTTACGTAAATTTTCTGCAGTAAGCTTTATACCATCTATTTCAAATATAGCAGACTTATCATTCTTCAATGTAAGTCTACCAAAAGCTTTTGCTTCATCTAGACCCATCTTGCCAATAGCTTTATTAATTTTAGCTGACTCTCTACCACTAGATCTGACAATATTCTTTAGTATTCCTGATTGGCTACCACCAGGTATAAATCTAACACCACCAAATGCTCCACCAATAAGGACATGATTAAGAATTCTTGATGGGAAAGAACTATCAGAGGTATCAAGAGTACCTTTCTGGTATTGTACAACATCCATAACTGTCCCTACTATTCCAAAATTAATAGCTTCTTGCCCTATTCCACCCAGTAAGTTTCTAACACCGCTCCATATAGGTGCTGAATATTTCCCAGCTATAATAGACTCTATACCATTATAAGGTTTGGTTGCTAATAACTCTACAACTTCATCAGATAAACCTAGTAACTGCTTTTTTCCCATAGTAACACCACTCTTAGAGAGGCTGGCAGCAAGTCTTTCTGGCATTGCAGCACGCATAGTCTGCCTTGCCATATTAACAAACTCAGTACTATGCTCCATTTGATATGCAGGACCTTTACCCTTTAGAATCTTACCAAATATAGACTTGTTAGCAAAACCGATTACATCATCAGAAGTCTCAACTGCCATACGCTTAGCTTCACTCCAAGTCAATGCTTTACCACCAGACTTTAAGACTTCTTTTTCTGAAGCTTCCATTATCTTCTTAGCAGCCATGGATTGAGCTTGTCTTGTAGTAGGATTAGCTATAACCTTACCAGCTCTTATAGCCTTATCACCACCCTGTATAAGCCCCTTAGCTGTACGTGCAATAGTAGTTGTAGCAGCCTTAGCCCATCCCATAGGCACCATAAAGCCTGCTAACCCCCCTAATGTACCACCAACTCTACCGCCAAGAGTTTGCATAAATTCTTCTTCAACATACTCTTCTACTCCAGGTAAAGCCCACCCTGCAACTCCAAAGGTACCCACATCTAAAGCACTCCATAGACCAGCACCAACTGCATCTATAGCATTAGCAATTACTCCCTCGCCTTCAGGGGCAGCTCTTTCTGGAAAAGGAATCTCTTCATCTACTATTTTTTGAGTAGTTGGTGGTATTCGTGGTCCACCAAAGTTCTTTCTAGCATACTCTTCTATTTCTGCATCTGTCCAATACGTACCTTGAGCTGCTAATTTAGATCTGATTCTTGCTTTAGTTGCTAAATCCATATTATTTTAAGTTCCCTGATTTATTTTCATCAAGAAAAATATTGTAAGTACTATCTTGTACATCTTGTGTGAATCCAGTTTCAGATGTTGGCCCAAATCTCATTTGAATAGGAGGCAATGGAGTATCTTGATATATACCAGATGTTTGTTGTGCTGAATAAGTAAGATCAAGACCACGTGCTCGTTCTAATGTAGTATTTATTTGTTTATACTGATTTTTAGCATTGATAGCACTTTCTAATAATTCCATATTTTTATAGATACCAGTATTATTCCATTGAACAGCCTTTAATATACTATCCATAGGATATAGACTGGGATCAGCATGCATTGCCACTTCTCGTATCACTTCATAACTATATTTACTTCTATTCATTCTCCTAGCAGTTTCATTCAGCTCTTTATCATATACTCTACCAAATTCATTATAGGTAGCTTTATAGTTCTTTATTTCTTCAATCTTATCAAGAACGAATACATAATCTGGAATCATTTCTTCAGCTTTACCAACTCCATAAGCAGAATATAAATCAAGAATATCATTTTTTATAAGATTTAAATTATCAGCATCAGCAATTTTATTAACATAGTCAGCTGCTACGTCTCCAGAAAGAACACTAAACATTGGAGTATAGGTCTCATTTTCTAATTCAAGAGACATATTTGCAAGAATACCTGCACCTATTCCAGATTGAGCTTGTATATTATTTACAATCATTTCTTCAATTGATGTAATATGAGCTTTACGCATATCAGCATCAATCTTATACTGTGTATTTTGAAACTCTTCTTCAGCTGATGAAATAGCAATATTATTTAATGATATCTGCTGCTCACTAATAACAGATGCATCCCTAGCTTGATCAACCTGTTCTACTAATATTTCATTAGTAAGATTTCCAGTATCAATCTTCTGATCCCTTAAAGTTGCCTCATCTACTAATTGAAGTTCTAAATAATCACCCTCAGTTTCAAGCTTTTTAATTTGAGATTGCCTAATTCTTGAAGCATCTATTAATTCATCTTCTAGATATTGACCTTTAATTGCACCTTCTGCAATAGCTTGAGCTCTTAAAGTTCTATCATCCTCAAGAGATCCTGGAAGGAACTGATTTTCAACTCTAGCTTTAGTTATTGCTATTTCTTTTAATTCTATTGTTTTTCTTGTTTCTCTCAACTGTAAAATCTTTTCTGGAGTAAGAGTATAGCTCTTCACTCCATGCATAAAGGCCTGATTATCCATGTAATCAAGAGATAAACCACTTTTCTCAAAATAAGTTTCTAGTTCAAATGGATCAACTACACCACTAATATCTTCATCCATTAATCTAGCAAGATTAGTACCTGCATAATAGTTTCTAATATTAGTACTTAGATCAAGAATATCAGCTTCATTATCTCGTAATTCTGTTTCTAGCCCCTCTTTAGAAGTCCTATAGATATCTACCGCATCTGGTCCGGAATCTATTGCAGATACCTTGCTAAGCTCATCTCCAATAAGACCAAGCTTCATAGTTTCATCTTCTAGTCGACTCTTTCTCTTACTTTGCTCCTCAAGCATATTAAGATTATGCTCTAAATACATTCGAGATGTTTGATGTTCCATAGTAAGAAGGCTTAAAGCAGTTTCCTGACTCCTAGCTTCCTTTCTCTCTTCAGCTTCCTGCTGAGCTAATATTAATTGAAATACACCTGCTAAATCTGATGATAATGCCATAATTTCTCCTTACCCGAACATACCTTCTAAAAAGGTAGTTGGCTGTCCTTCTAATTGTGTTAATGTACTTTGATATGCTTCTTCTGCAGACATCTCACCCTTTCTATATGAAAGATCTGCCTGAGTTCTTGAAATATCTCTTGTCTCAAATAATTTTGTCATATCACTTTTATATTTTGCCATTAAATCACCTCTCTGTGTTTTAACTT
>NZER01000400.1 GCA_002690445.1 Candidatus Pacearchaeota archaeon | reverse complement strand
GAGTGCCGCTCGGTCGTAATATGGCCCCAACGCCACTGCCTCAATAGCAGCAAGCTCTGAATCCATTTGTAGTCCTTGTCCTATTACTCTCCTTATCGGCCCCGCTATTGCGGCTGACGCACTGGATACATATGGTTTCGCCGTCCCATCCAGTGCTTTCGCCGTCCCACCCAGTGCTTTCGCCAGATCGCCCAACTCTGTGGTCTTGCCAACGATCACAGCGATGGCCGCACCAACGGCCACAGCCGCAAGTTTCACCTTCCCCAGAGGCGACACCAGGGCGACCAGCCCAGCTTTCAATAGTGGCAGTGCCGTTACTATAATCGGGAGCGCTAGAACTACTGGCCCCAACGCCACCCCCAACACGCCGACGGCTAGCCCCACTTTAGTAATAGTATCTGCCAGGCCGGGGTTTTCCGCAGCCCAATCCTTGACCGAGGTGATGGCTGCTGTAATCTGCTCCACCAGATCGTTGATTATCGGCAAGAGCGCCTGAGCTATCTGAAATTTAATCCCATCCATCGCCTTACTCAAGGAGTTCATGTCATCGGTCATTTTCGCCGCCGCATCAGCCGCTTCCTGATCCAGCACAATGCCCAAATCCCTGGCTTCCTGACTCAAAGCCGCTATCCCGTCAGCTCCCGCAGCTAACATCGGCAGCAATTGCGTCCCGGAACGCCCGAAAACTTCTTGGGCTATAGCCGATTTCTTGGTTTGATCCTCCAGCTCGGATAATGCTATAGCGATGGTGTTGAATTGTTCTTCAGGTGAGAGCGCCAGCAGTTCTTCCGTGGTTAAACCTAACTCCCGGAATGATCGGGCATAAGTCTCCAGGCCCCGATCTGCATCGATCAGCGCCTTGTTCATGGTTTTGACGGCTTTATCAATCGAGCCGATGGATGTTCCGCTCTGCTCTGCTGCAAATTTTAGCTCGGAGAGGCGCTCTGTGGTGAACCCTGTCCGAAGCGCCATTTTGTGAACCTCATCACCCATCTCTATAAATGACTTGATCGACAGGACACTAGCCGCAACAATAGATGCTCCGATAGCAGTCATCGAAGCACCGATAACTTTGCTGTTGTTCTGGAAAGTCCGACCCATTTGTCCAGCCGCCCCGCCGATTTTTTGCAGTCCGGGACTGGCCTTGTCGTCGGTCTTGATTAAAATCCCTAATGTTGCTGCGCTAGCCATCTAAGCACATCTCCGTCCATAGCCGTACTTGTTCTGCCGTCATGTCTGAGGCATTAGTGTTGTGCTGCTGTTTAGCAGCCCGTGCTGTCCGCAAATCCAGAATAGCCCATACCAGGCTCGGGTCCTGCTCCAGCGCCTCCCTGGGCGTGCATTCAAACGATTGGCAAATAACGTCTATTATAGATTCTGGCGTCTGAAAGCCCCCGCTGACTATTTCATCGCCGAGGGCTTTGATTCGTTTTTTCGTTCTCCTGTAGTTTCCCCGGAAATCGCAGTGATCAGATACAGGAATTCTTCGTCATCTAGCTCCTTGATGGTCTTGGCTGTAGGTTGAGGCAATGCCTTGCCCTCATTATCAGTCCAGGACCACTTTTTGACTCGCTTGGCGAGTAGTTCAGCTAATGCTCCCAGCGCCTTGTCGCCCTTCTCCGGGTCTCCTGATATATACGCCTTCTGTAATTTATCCAGTTCTATCCAATGCCTTGTAGATGTTACCGGGATAATCTCTATCCATTCACCCTCATGTATGTTGTAAGTTTGCCCCTCATCCACTATTTGCCCATCATCCCAGACTCGCCCGACATGAATCACACAATCATCAGACAGTACCCTCTTATAGGGTATTTTCATTGCTCTCCCCCCCATTCTTGATGTAATACATCAAGATTTGTTTTTCCTCACCAGAATTTCAATCCTGGAGCTTCTCATTAGTACGATTTACGCTCTTGTAGGTGCATTCCCGTCTGCTGCCGCACTGCCGCCGTTATGCTGGAAACTGGCGCTGTAGGTCACGGGGCCATCTACTGATGCTGTTATGCTGTAGGATGTTACGATGGCAAAGCCATTATATCCAGTCGAGCCATCCGGCTCAAAATCCCACTCTTCAGCCTCCAGTCCCAGCTCCCCGAATATCGTTACATCGCCTGCTCCTCCAGCCGCATCCCACGCACCAGCTACATCCATAGCCGCTGCCGGTTTACCAGCCAAGAAATTACCGTACGCATCATCAAATGCAGTTATTTCAGCCGACGGAACGCTGAAATTCAATGTTACTGAATTTAACTCATCTTCAAGCGCCACACTGTCGAAACTAAAATCCGCATCCTTACCGTGTACTCTGGCCATTTTAAGCCTCCTCTCTATTATTGTTTAAACAACAACTTAACTCGATCTTATGCTCTGCTCACAGCCCCGGATACCTGCATATTTACCGTATATGCTGCCTTGTCTGCTGCCGGCAGGTTAATCGTATAGCCGGTGATTAGGCTCCCCGATAGTCCTGATGCCGTGGCCGTAAAAGTCGTTGTTCCCCCATCAGGTGAAAATACCGTGGTTTTTGGGCCAGCACCGATTCCTCCGAATAACGTCTTGTGGCCCTGGCTGGCCGCTGTATCCAGCGCACCTGCCATGCTGTAGCTATGTGAGGGTTTACCAGCCAGGAAATTACCGTAAGCGTCATCAAATGCCGTTATCTCCGCTGCCGGCACAGTGCTATCCTGGGTGACGGTGCTTAATTCGTCCTCAATAGCTACCGAATTATAACTAAAGTCCGCATTTTTGCCGTGTATTCTAGCCATTTTAATACCTCCTAGAGTGGGATGATAGCAAACGTTACAGCGATATTATATACTGGTGAACCGCCGCCAGCCGCAGCTACGCACCGCCAGTAATCATCTGTAATGGCTCCGTTAGCCGTCGCCACCCATGCCCCGGCGGTTGTCGTTACCTGCGAAAATGTCAGCCTCGTTGTTGGGCTGCCAAAGCCAGCGCCGTTATCGCTCTGTATGGTTACATCCAGTGTGCCTCCGGCCGCACTGAGGACGTGCAGGAAGCACATTATTTTCTGGGTAGATGATACCGCTCCCTGCTGTACGGCTGCTCCTGTCACCGTGGATGTTATATTTGTATCCCGTTCCAGGATGACTCCGTCCCCTATTGGGTCAGTTCCCGCCCAGGTAGCATTCAGAGTTACCGCTGAATCAAACGGGGTCGGGATCGTGTCTCCCGTCAGGTGCGCCTTTGTTATCCATACTATGCCGCCGTCAGCCATCGCTGCCGGGCTGATCGATAGATAATTATCTGTTGCTTCCCCCAGCACCGCAAATAGGGCCGCATCTTCAGCCACCTGATACACAGCGTTGACCGTGATATTCGTGGCTGGCTTTCCCTCTGCATAAGTCGCTGCGGTATCGGCAAATGCAGTCACCTCTGCATTGCCGTTGGCAATATCTATCCCCACAGAGTTAGAAATGCCGGTAAAGCTAAACTCATCAATTAAGATATCGGTTCCTTTAGCGTGTGTTCGTGCCATGTTTTTTCTCCTTCTTTACCGCTACCGTGGCGAGCGTCCTGCTGATTGATTTGTTGCGTAGCAGCATGGCAACATCTATCCCCTCGTCCCCATCAAATGAGAATTTACCGCCCGGCTCAATAGTCGCTAATTTACCGCCACTCCACAACCTCAACCGCACATTTGCCACATAGACTATTTCGTTATCGTTCATCACGCCTCCTGGCATTCAATTGCAAATTCCGTTGACAAATAATTCTGTCCGGCGTAGAATGTCGAGCCTGTGCCAGTGTTTGAGTTCACCACCGCAAAATCGGCTGCGCCGCCCAGTGTCTTGTCCGCATCTATGGCCGCATATACTGACTGTCCCCCTGATCTCTCCGTATAGTCTATTAGCCGGTTCAAAGAACTCGGCTGGTGAGCTAAACCAAATAAGATTATTGCCCGGAATTGGACTATAATCGCATTGGCAAATGTATTATGATATGTCACCGCACCCTGCAAGATGATAGCAAACGGGAACACGCTGGGAGCCTTTGCCTCTATCTCGTTGGGAGCCCATATATTAGACCCCAACTGTGCGATAGTGGCCAGCCGTGTTTTCAACCCTGTCCCCATAGCCTCGATCGTCATCGCTTACCCCATATCTTCTCCACCTCGCCGCCAATCTGCCTCAGAATCTTCTCAATCGGCTTCGTGGTTTTTCCCAGTGCTTCCGTCATAGGCCCTGTGCCAAGTATCCTCGGTATTCTGCTACCTCCAGATACTCCCCGCTGTGGGGAGACGTGCCGGGCTTCCATCCGGCTGGTTCCGAATTCAACAAACGGCGCATATTCCACGTTATTGGCTACATTCGCCCACATTGGAAATGGCGCTTTGTCCACCGTAGCATTCCAGCCGGCCCGCAATCTGCCAGTGTCTACAGGTGTCCTCAATTTCGTTTCCCGATCCAGCAGAGCAGCCGCCTGAGTCAATAACTGCCGCACCGGACTCTTCAGCAGAGTGTCCTTGTCCAGCTTCCTGATGAGTGTCTCTAGCCCGGTAATCCTAATCAATAGTAATCCCTCGATCCGTACTGGCGGACAATTTCCTTTACATCGGGGTCAAGCCCCTTCTTGGCTATGATAGTGCCTAGCTCCGGTATGCCTATGACATCGGCGAATGCCGAGTCCTTACGCTTCCACCACCGATTGGCCTGTATTAGCACGGCCTGCTTTATGGTATCGGGATAATCATATATGGATGCTGTTGCGGTGCTGTGAGCCGCTGCCGTGGAGCCGTTGACTCCCCTGGTAACTGTTATCTCGTTGCTGCTGTCTGTAGTGGCTGCCGATATATACATCTGCTCGGCTCCTGCTAATATCGTATGCCCCGGCGCCAGTACATCCTCGGCGCTAACTGTTACGGTTGTTGTTGTAGCATCGCCCACCGTAACATTTATGGCCGTTGCAGTGTATGGGGTGGATGAACTACCATCCCCGTAGCCGAACGTCCCGACCAGCTCAATCCCTGACGTGATGCCGGGCGCAAATCCGCCGTAGTCCGATACCGTCTGTATTACGACCCAGGTCTTCGGGAATGTATTAAGCGGATTTAATTGATAGTCGGTAGTCGCCAGCGTGTTTTCATATGTCGCATCACCATCCTCGTCGGTCTTCAGTGTCGTTACGGTCAATACGTCATCAGCCAGCATCCACGGACTGCTCTGGCCGTCATAATACCTCGTTGCCGACTGCACGTAATACACCCGGCCCGTCACGTCATCTATCAGCCTTGACGCTGCATTCAGTGCAAACAATAGCGCCGTGTCCTCGCTGGTAGTTGCCGCCGCTATATCCAAGCCATCTTTGATTGTCACCAGATCGTTGTAACTATTCACCTGTATCCCCCTGCCCTAATCGTGGCGGATCAGTCCATCCATCAAACGCACAATGCAACGTCCCATCCTCCAGCCTGGTGAGAGGGTAGCCATCATTAGGGCAATACATCCTCTCTATAGGCCCTTGGTTACGTATTCTCCGGATGGTTTCTAATATTTCATCGCCTGCTGCCATGATTCACCTAGCCTAAGCATTGTTGGCCTGCGGTATCACTATATCTGTGATATGTTTGCTGATTGCCGTCTCCTGCGCAGGCGTGAGAATTATCGGGATACCCCTCCTGGTTGATTGATCGGGGTATTCCGTACTCGATATCTCTACCAGTGCAGTCTCTGTAATCCCCACACTATTCCCAGTGAGAGCAACCTCTATTTTAACCTCTACACTTTTCAGCACTCTGGGCATACTATCCTCCCCTGCTAATTAGCAAGCCTCTTTCCTCCAGCCTTTTCCCCACCTCCGGGAACTCTGCCGCTATAATGTCCATTACTCGATCGATCCTGTCCCTGGTCTGGTAGATACCGCCTGCCAGCAGCCTAATCATGGGCTGTATATTCATGAGGTAGCCGGAGCCTGAATCTTTCCGCTCATATATGCCCATGTCGGCCAGCAGGTCAGCATTACGCTGCTGGATGCTCTGCTGCAATATCACCGCATCGTCGTAATCGTCGAACAGAGCAACAGGATCATCCCCTGTGCCTATGTCTGCATCTACTCCCAGCCCTCCGGCTCCAGACAGCCGCATTGCCAAATTGTCCGAGCCGGACAGGTAATTGTGGAACTCCATTTTCCCGGCGTGGCTTCCATTTGTTGCATCCTCGATCTGGAGGCGAATCTCAGAGTATTCAACATCAGCAGCCGTATCAGATTTGCCCTTTCCCATTATCGACAGCAGGCTGTCGCCACCTGCCGGAGACGATGAATTGATGTAAGCATACATTCGGAACGCTCCCGATCCACTGACATTATTCTGGAGTCTCAACCCTCTCCAATCCGAGGCAGTTACAATATTGAAATCCCCTGAACCAGCATCAAAATATTGGTTGTTCGTAGTTACCGTGCCATCCAGGGTCACTGTTGAAATAGTCCCGGAGTCAATATCCACATTAGTCATATTCTGGGAGTTGAAATTGATAGCCCCACCAATCACTAGGCTGGTGCGCCACACAGGGTCTGTTCCATCGCTCTGCAGGAATGCGTTTGCGGCCCCCACCGCCAACCTGCTCAGTTGCGATGCAGAGGATGCGTAGACCATATCCCCCCTGGCCTGGCTATTGAGAACGTGTAGCCCCACAGCCTCAAACTCCGCCTGAGTTAATATCGATCCCTGGGAGGCATGGACAAATTCATTCGCCATTTATCACGACCTATAATACAATACCAATACTCCAGATTTAGTATCTCCGGCATTGCTCACCGTTACGGTCAATTTGTCCGCAACCGGAGGAAATGCACTCTGTGCCAATGGTGTCCCGGCATAATCCAGCAAAAAGAAGTATGCCTGCTCTGTGCTTGAAGTATGGCGGTTCATCAGATCGTCCTGTGATTGCCCCAATACATCGAGGGATTGTTCATCCGTAACCACAATGTCGTAGTTAGCCGTCGGCGCTGTGGCTGATGGATTTGTAACCCCCTTGATCAGTGTGCCGTACACCCGCTTAGTTGTAGCAGCAGCGTCCCCGGAACCATCACTTGTCCATGTTGCGGTGATCGTTTTGACACTGCCCCTGTCGTCATAAGTAAACGTCATTGCCATGCTTTGCCTCCCTGTTAATCGCCTGCCTCGCAGAATTTCTCATAGAGTGGCAGGTGTTCTTCCTTCAGTATTTCGTCCTTGTTCATTTTGGCAAGCGTCTTCTTGGCTATATCAAACATGATTTGATTTACCGGGATTTCCTTTACCTGCGGGATAGCATTCCCATCATCATCCAGGAGGCGCCAGTGGACACTCCCGTGATCATCTACCGATAATGACAGCGCCTTGTTTTCCTCTTCCGAGAACGATAGAGACTCCCGGAACTCCCTCAACAGCTTCAGATTGATGACGCTCCCCTCCCGTGGCATGATATTAACCAGCAGTACTCGCTCTATTACGCTCAACAGCATCTCCCCTCTCCTCTATATTGTGATAGGATGAGGCTCTCACCCCCATCCCGCTGCTCCAGGATTTATGTCCCTTTACTTGTCCCTGTTTCCATATATATATTTTGCTCGCCGCATTTGGCACACACTGCGTCAGTTTTCTTGATCCTGGCTCCGCATCCGCTGCAATTCATTTGTCCTCCTTATCCAGCCGCACTTGCAAACATCAAATAGCAAGTCACCCCGTTCAGCTTGCATCTTGCGGACAGGCTATAATTTGACTCTGTTGTCGATGCCGCCACTATATTCCCTGATCCGGTTGTCCCCCCATCGAGAACTACCAGGAATGCGTCGTCATCAACATCCGCTATTCCTGATGCGTTGCCGCCGAGTACGCACCGGATCAAACTCAATTCTGTCATTCCTACCGGGTCAGTCGCAGCGCCATCGCTCCATATCTCAGGTTGCGTTGCTGCATATGTTCCACCCAACCCGGTGAATGCCTGAGACGGCAAATGTAGGGTGTTGCGAGATGCCACACCTAACCCTGTAATAGAGCCGGTTGTCCCGAATTTCAGGGATATATGGGCGCCATGGGCAGTCCCGCCCCGGACGTCCTCGACATCAGTAAAGATTCTTGCCGCCTCACCGCCGCCACCAGTACCAGTGATGTACTCCCTCAGATACATAGCCCGGTTGTCCCCGGAAGTCGCCCCGTTATCAACATAGATGCTGATAAATTTCATGTCAGCGGTATCCTCAACCACCCGGCTGCTGGATGTTCCCGCTTTCAGGAATCCGCCGTCCGTGTTGGAGGACGATATGTTCACATTCGTAAAATCAATCCGCTGCCCCAGCCCTACTCCCCCCGTTCCGATGCTTAATATATCTCCGGCGGTAGTGCGCCCTGTCGCCTTGGCGAAAAAGTACAGACTTCCGCTGGCCCATGTAGATCGCACCAGGGTATTCCCTGTGCCCTGTGTTTGAGTCATTTTTCACTCCTATCCGTCTTACTCAGTTATCGAGCCAATATTGCTCAGTCGGGAGCGGTTCCCCCGTTTTTTTGCCTTCCCCGGCGCTTTTAACATCTTGTCTCTCTGAGGATATCGAGGGGCTTTTACGCCCCCCGACACCTTTTTAGCTTCCATTAGGCTACTACACTATCCATAACAGCCTCCGCATAAGTCGGGCGGCTCATAACAGCCCATGCGGTCACTGTCCCGGTTGATGCAGTCCCGTCCAAATTGACGGTCAGATATTGATACTGCGTATCTGATATATTCATCTCCGCAGCATCCAGTTCACATACCAGCAACTTGCCCTGATATGTTGCCGCTGTGAGCGTCAGGCTGGCACTGGTCGCATCCGCTGCGTATACGTCCGAGGACGTGGCCTTCGGCGCAGCAGAGCCGAGCCGATAGTGGAACGTTGCATTGGCCGTTTTAGTCCCGTCAGACGCACCACAGCCGAAGGTCAGCACATTATCGCCAACCAAGGATGCGGCGAATAGTATGCAGACCGTAACATGATCATATTTCGCCATGTTGATACTGTCGAGATCAAGTGAACTGGTCGCATCCTCGCCCTGCGCCGTCAGCGGAACTATTCCGTGTGATTGTGAAAACCAAGCCATGATATTCCCTCCAAATTTTCTTTATTATCTATTGTCGTATGTTGTTGTTTAAACAACGACCCTAGGTTCTGGTGCTGTTCAGGACGACAAATGGACTCAGGGTGTTGCTCCCCCGTTTCGGGGTCAGTGCAGTTGTCCATGTGGGCCGCCCATCATACCGCAACACATACCGGAACACGGTTTCATCGTAATCAAACCGCAGATGGATACTTGATGCCACCTGAATCCCGGAGCCGGTAGACTTTTGCCCGATCATATATTGGCTCATATCCAGCAAGGCCAGATCGCCAGCCGTCCCCAATGCCGGGCATTTCTCGGTATAAATCAGCGGCCTTCCCATTAATGTTGATAAGGGCTGCCCGGCCGCTTGATTTGCAGGTAGCCAGACCGGAGCGCCTCCAGTACCAACAGCCAGAGCCATTTTCCACAGCTGGGCGAATATCTCAATATTTCCCACCCATACTGCATTAGACTGCCCAGCCGGATACATCCTCATCCACATATCAGCAATATTATCCGCTATTATGGTATTCGCTCCCTGGCCAGTTACTGCGGTAACAGTGATCAGTGCGGGATTGGCAGCGTTCAGCATTCCCAGCGCCTGGTTAGCTCCGGTTCCATTCAAGAAGTCATCGTCCTCTACAAAACTGATCGACTGAATAAACTTCCGTGCTAGATTTGCCTCCAGCGCTATCATCGAATCCTCGATTAATTCGTCAGACACATACACATGGCCGGTCAATTTGTGCAACTGAAGGGAAATCTGCTCAAATGTGGGATTGGTCTTGGTTTTTTGCCCACCTTCAGCAGTGCGGGATATTGTAATCCCGCCGAAGTAGTTGCTCGAATGGTCAGAGTCTACATCAGCCGAGAATGTAATCCTGTTGGATTTCATCGGCTGAACAGATGCCCTTGGCCGCACAATTGAACTTTCAAGGCTCTTCTCCAGTAGATTAGCTGCGAATTCCTCCGGTACGAGGAAGCCGCCCTGGGCGTTGTCGCCCTCTTCCATAATGCCTGCGGTCTTCTCTACCGCCTCGCTATATGTCGCCAGAACCTCGGACTGTCTCCGTGCAGGTTGCCCCGCCCTGAATACATCCTTGGCGAAATGGCCGAAGCTCTTGAAGCCCGCCTTGGGGTCGCTGAGTACAGCAGGCTCACCGCCTGTCCAAGCGCCCTCATCATTATCGTTAGGCGTGAGCTTGCGGTTATCTGCGTTCTCGGCCTTCGCAACGGCGGCCCGGTTCTGTTCCTCTTGGCTTGCTACCATTTCAGCCGCAACAATAGCGGCCTGTTCTGCGAGTTCGTCCCGCATGAGTTGTTTGGTTTCTTCATCTAACATTTCCATCTCCTTAATTTAGTGCTGCACGCCATAGACTATCCATGTCTACCGGCGCTTCCTCTGCAGAGTCGGTTTCAGTTTCAGTTTCAGCGCTGTCAATCACTCCTTGAATTAATGATTGCGCCTCTTTCAGGTCGCCCTTGTTGCGCCTCGACAGTACAGCTCCGACTCGCTCCAATATATTAACGGGTATATCGCCACCCGGAGAGCGCATAATTATGTCCTCTGCTAGTTCCAGTGCCATCTGGCCGGTATCATCGCTGATACCATGCGCCAGTAAAGTCCTTGTGTAATCGATTTGATCCTTCACCGTCTCCTGGCTGGGTTTGTCTACTGCCGCTGGTTCGTCCTGCCGGGCTAAATCGACTATCTCAACACCATCAACGCTATCGGTCTCCCACGGCGGAGTCAGATCATATTCTCTGTAATGCCTGCCGAGATGCGTCCGCACAGCAGCTAAATCCTTTTCCGGGATAGCCACGCCACCCCTCGCTCCCTGTACAGCAGCTCCGGCAGCGGCAACGCCTCGCCAAACCGTGTGCTTGTTGCTAGCCCGGTGATGCGGTAATTTATACGATGCCTTAACATCTGGATGCTCTGCGTCGTACCATGTGGCCATGTCCTTTAATGCCTCGACATCGGCCTCCCTCACCTCTGCGGGGCCGTCCCATTCAGCATCCTCCGGCTCCAGCGGGAAATGCTTGAACGGAATGACTGTTTTGTTTTCTGTGATTGTCACCAGCTCGGCTGCTGTTATAATTCCCTTGCTCGTAGCAGCCAGCAGCGCCTCCGGGTTACTCGGCACAGGCACTGCGCTCAATTCCAGGAGTTCTTGTTTTTTGAATAATTTCCCAATGGTAGGGTTCCCCTCCGCATCCAGCACAGGGTCAGCATCCTTTGGGATAAATCCGACTGACGTGGCATGGAGAAATCCACCCTTAAAGAGCCGGAATATCGTATCAGCAAACGGGAAGGTCTCTTTATCGGCAAACTCAATCTTGAAAGTCAGCTTCCCGGCGCCTACATCCTTCCGGACCTCTACAGCCCTCCCAATTGGCGGGCTGCCGTAGTCGTGCGCCCATAGGAAAACCGGGTTCTTCCGAAAATGCTTCAGGTCCCATCCGCTAACTCGGATAACATCGCCGTCCCTGTCCTGGGCCTCAGTAGAGCCGGTTATTTCCAGCGTCCGTTCCCCGATAACCTTAACCTCAGACTGCACGATCTTGTAAATCATCTCATCCATAATGCCTCCTAAACTACCGGAATCCACACGCAGCGGCACATGGGATGGATTGGGATCATCCCCTCCGCAGATGCTGCGCTAAACTCCTGCTTATCCAATGCCTCGCATTCATCATCGACTCTATCATCCAAGGCTGCCATGAACTCCACCTTTCGGATGCCGTTAGTTTTATAACCTTCGATATGCCCTTGAGCAGAGGCAGCAATGACCTCAGTCCTTGCTATCACAATTGACCGCCTCCGTGTAGCGTCGGCCATCACTGTCCGCACCCTGGCCGCTAATTTCGGCATCCCTTCGCCCTCAGCAAAACCGTCTGCCAGTGCATCTCTCAACTCCTGCCGTGTAGTTTCCATCAGCCCTTTCACGAGAGTGGCCGAATGGTTGACGAGCCACTCCAGAGCATCCCCGGATACTATCGGAGTTTCCTGTTTCAGCATATCCGTATGCGGATTCTCTGGCCGCACTAGTCCATCCGCCGCCAGGATCGCATCGCCCATGACCTTCTCCAGTAGGGGAAACAGGGCCTTCCTGAACATCTCTGCCCCCTGTTTCTGCGACGGCAGGGCATCCGAGGGCTTGCGGGCCGTCTGGAGCTTCTCCAGTGTGATCTGTTCCAGTTTATCGAATACAGCAATGGCCCCGGCCTGAATTGGTTTTTCTTGCCCTTCCGCTATATCTACATAGCGCTGCCACCATGTCGCCTTCTGCTCATCATCATCAAGGTATTTAACTATGGATAGCCGCCGGGATAGCTGCTTGGGCGATGCCGCTGGCGCCGGCATAACCATAACCTTGTCGCTGGTCGGCATCGGGATAAGATTCATCGGGATTAAGATAACATCGCCGCCAGGAATTTTATCCTGCTGTATTAATGCCCGGCCTTCGTTGACGGTCAAAATAGAACCCTTAACGCCCTCTGTGGCTTCCTGCAATGCGAACGCCTTATTCTCCGGCACTGGGTCTTCAAACTGTAATTTCAGCCCTCTGGAGGCCGCCCCGAACATGGGCAATAATTGCTCGTTTAACTTGTTTCTCAATCTGCTCAATCTCGGCTTGATCACTTCCTTGGCAAACACTCGCTCACCCGATTCAGCGTTGGCCAGATTGACATTCTCGGTTACACCGAGGATGGTCTGGGGTATCCCGAAAGCGCCCAGGATATTATCCCTGTTCAGCTTCCGCTGCTTCCAGAATTCCATATCCTTCTGTGATACTGTTACCGTGTCGATCTTTGCGCCGCTGCCGATGATGGCGGTTTTGTGAGCATTGCCTGTACCCCGATAGCTCTTGTTCCACTGAGCTACCATCCGCTGATGTTCGTCAGCGCTTAAATCATCCGGGTAGCTTACGACCATCCTGGGCGTCGCTGAATTGTAGAAAAAATCCCGGTTATACCGTGCCGCCAGGTTCTCGGTCTGCAAATCAACGCCGATAGATTGCGTTGGCCCAACCCCCCTATATGGATTGATTGGATTGGATCGCTTGATATGGATGACTTCCGTGACAGCCAGAGGAATCGACTCTGCGCCCCGCTTGAACACATACCCGGAAACGAACTTGCGCTGGTCTGCAATGACTCGCATATCTACCGGGGAGATCGGCCAAATCTCTGTCGGCCTGCCTGTTCCGCTCTCTCCACGATTGATCCACCAGAACGACTCCCCGACTAACTCCATATACATCTGGTGTATCTCGATTAATTCCCCGCCTGTCATAAACGGATTGACGAATTCCATCAAATCCAGTACAGGGCTGGCAAAGACTTCCTTTGATGTTCCCCCCTGCACCCTCATTAGATGCCACTCGTTGTCCGATACTGATTCAGCTATCCTGGACACCGCAGCAAATAGCCAGCCTACCTGGCCATAGAACGCCAGATAGTCCCGCTGATTGATCCCGGCAGGTATTTCCAGCATACCCACACTGGCAACAAACGGCAGGGGCGCCGCCTTCTGTCTTCGGAAATAATCTAATATTGACATAACATACAATCAAAAAAAGAGGGCGCTGAAATTAATCAACGCCCTCCATTGTCTGGACAGGTGCATATTATTTAAAGTAAAGGCTCTAGAATTGTACTTTACTCTATTATATCATACGATGCAAATTATATTTACTGCGCAACATCGCCTTTATATCGTCCGGCTTTAATTTCAGGTGAAGCTCCAGCAGCACGATCTGGCCTCGCTCAAACTTTCGAGTGGCATTACCCCACTGGCAGAAGCGCCGCTCTACCAGGGCGGCATCTGCCTCAGTGATGATTTTATCCGACATCGCCCCCACATTGTCAGCCGAAGCCATTAAATCCCCCTCTGTACCTTCTCTGCCACTCAGAAGATACAATCCCAAATATACTCCTGAGCGTAAGCAGGGTCGAGGTCTGCAAGTTCATCTTCACTCAACTCCCTACGCTCTCCAGTTTTGGGATCGTCGATTTCTGCGTAGGTAATGTACGCATTTGCAAAATCGGGACAATCCCAAGTCTGGATATTTTCGATCTCCACGCAATATAACTTCATTTTAGGCATTGCCATCCCCCCCCCATGCCCCAACCTGCGACCCTGGCGGGTCGTCAGGTCTTACAGGGCCTCAAGATTTACCAGGCGGTACAAGTGCCGAACTCAGGATCAAGCCTGAGATATTCGGTCAGGAATTCGTGTTTCGAGCAAGGCGCCAGCCTATCGTGTACGTCCACCCTGATGTCGTCGTCCATCATCAACGCCACGACATCCCATCCATCATCTACACCATCCCGGCTGTGCGGCCATATCCCGTTCCCCAGTTCTTTCCAATCCTTGTCCATTTCTACCTCCTTGCTTCAAGAGGTTTAGTTTGTTTCGACCCTGCTGCTCCTATTTTTGTTGTTTAAACAATAACTTAGCTTCCCCGCAACATTATTACTCGACAGAGTGTTCCCGTCCTCAAACGTCAAACGAATGAAACCAGCTTCTCCGGCCTGCCTGCCAGATACCTCAATGCCTGGGTCGTAGAGTCCACCTGATCATCATGCTCGCCATTCGGGAATGATGACAGTTCCTCCATGTAATCGTGCAGCCATGCAGCGTGTTCAGGCAAAAACACCCGCCCTGATTCTATCAGCGGAGTGATGGCATTAGCCCTGGCCTCCTTATCCTTATCCGGTCGAACCGCCTTGAGCGGGATCAATGTCTCTCGCCGCAGCGCCTGGAGCAATGATTGCCCGCTGGCGGCATCTTCCACCAGGACAACATCTGGATGATCCCTGTTATATGCTGCTATCGCCGCATTCCTCAACTCCGGGAATTCAACTCTGTCCC
Source organism: Candidatus Pacearchaeota archaeon (assembly GCA_002690445.1). The sequence continues at coordinate 2,906 of NZER01000400.1, read as the reverse complement.
TCCACACGTCGATCAAATAGAATCCGTCATCCGCCTCGCCCCACAGTCCACAGACCGAGGGGTCGTTTGATTGCCCCTTTTTAAATGCTGTGTCCCAGGATTGAATCAGCCGCTTAAACTCCGGGCGCACCCGGTAATGCTTCCACCACTCCCGCTTGAAAATGTTCCCCTCTGCCAATGTTGGCGAGCCTTGAAATAGTGCCTCAAAGTTTCGGTCGCTGACGGCCCGAATCTTCAGCAGTACATCCAGCGGGTATCTATCCGGCCACAATGCCCGGCCATCCTTGATCGCCTCAAAATGTATAACGTCCCACTGTTCCACGTCTGCATTCTCTGCGGAGAGTTGCAATAGCCTGCCCACCAGATCGTCCTGATGCCAGCGTGTCATCACGATGATTATAGCAGCATCCGGGCGCAACCGGGTACGGAAGACCATGCTGTACCAATTCCATACATTGTCCCTGTATGTCGGGGAGGCCGCTTCCGCAGCGTCTTTAACCGGATCATCGATAATCCCAATATCAAACCCTCTCCCTGTTAATCCACCCCCTACGCCGACGGCATAATATGAGCCCCCGGTACGGGTCCCCCATTCTGTGGCTGATTGCCGAACCGGCACAATTGCAGTCTGCCCCTCGGTCTGGGGCCGATGCACGATATCAGGGAATATATTTTGGTATTCCGAGGACACCAGAATATCCCTGGCCTGCCGGGAATGGAACAGCGCCAGGCTTTCCGCATAACTGGCCTGAACTATGCTCTTATTATCGTTCCGGCCCAGGAACCATGCTGGAAACCGCACCGAGATCATTTCAGACTTGCCATGCTGCGGAGGCATCACTACAATCAGGCGCTTGGTCTCTCCCCTCTCTATGCTCTCCAGCCTATCCGCCAGTTGCTCCAGATGCCACGCCGTCCGGTATCTGCTATGCGTGTACTCACAGAATGAGAGCAATGAGCGCCGAGCATTCTGCCTGCACAGTTGCTCCTGCGACCACTCGCCCAGCTTTGCCGGCAATTGATCAATTGATGTATTCAGCATATATTTTAATAGCCGGGTTCACAAAATGTACGTCCATTTATCAACATCCCGCTCCCCTTCGTCCACTTGATGGTCAATAGTATCCTCATTTGCCGGCAATTGATCAAATGAGAGCAATGGGCGCCGAGCATTCTGCCTGCATAGTTGCTCCTGCGACCACTCGCCCAGCATCGTGGCAGGAGCATCCGCTATGGCTTTTTGAGTTCGCTTGCTGATAGCGGCGCTGATCCCGAAGGCCGGGCATTCAGGAATTATCCCTCCCAGGCCAAACTTAACGTGCAGGTCGCCATCCTTGTCATACCACACTCCGGCACAGCCGCTTACATTTCCACCCGGCCCATCCGATACCGCACCCCAAGCAGAAATAGAATCCCCGCCTGAATTGTGATAAGCCCACCGAGTCCGAATGTCTGCGGTCGCCCCGTAATGGGCGCTGGCGGAAACATAAAACCCTCTCCCGTTCTCATCGCTATACTCCAGGCTGGCATGGTCGCCAGCCTCCACCGTTGCACTATCTGTAACAGACACACAATGGCCAAAGGTTGTTCTATTGGTCCGGCTCCATTTAATATCAGCCCCAACGGAATATTTAGCAGAATCCTTCCTGAAATAGAATTTCTGATCAGCCGGGGCTGTACCCGTTACGCAGAATACATCGCAATCCCTGGTATTGCTTATGTAATATCCGCTCGGTATCGCTTCCATCCCGCACCCCTGAAAACTCCAGCATTGTTATCCATGTATTACATCAAGATTCTTTTTTACTCGCCAGGATTTCAATCCTGGGGCTTCGTTATTCCGGGTTTTGCTCCAATTCCGGCTCATCGTCCCCATCATACCGGTCGCAGCCCTGGCACTCTACAAAGCGAGTCCCCTTCAAAACTTTGATATCCGACAGGGAACCATCAGCAGCCCCTGCCTGAAAACCACCATGCCTGGCCTCGGCCACGGGACAATATACTCGCCGCCCAAGAACAACGGCATTGAAACAGTCAAACGCCAATATCCCATGTCGCCGGGATGAAGCCCTCTGGGCCTCCAGTGCTGTCTCCGCAGCATCCGGGATTATCAATTGCTGATAGAACTGCTCCTGCTCCATCTAATTTCCTCCCTCTGCATTTGCAGCCAGCCTCTTGCCCTTCTTGCCCTTCTTGATTGCGGCTTTGGCTGGAGCCTTTGCGGCTTTGGCTGCCGCCTTTACTGCTGCCGCTGCCACCAGCTTGTCCCGCTTGATTGCGACTTCTGCGCACCCATGGCAGTAATCCTCGCCCCGATAACGGACGGTTTCGATCACCACGTGCCCTACGCCAACCAGGATACTACAGGCAAAGCAACTCCGGTGCAGAGACATAATTTCCTTGTGCCGCTCCTTCAGCGGAGCCAAGACCTTCTCCACCTTCCCCAATTCCCTGATCAGATCGGATCGTATCGAGGCCATCTCCGTGATAATATCCCCAACAGCTGGGCCATCCAGTTGCTCCCCGTCGCAGATGCGGCAATACAGGTTTTCGTCCTCTATATGCTCCATACTCCCCCTTCTTTTTTTTGTTGTTTAAACAACGACCGTCATCAAAGCTCTCCCTCTTTGCTGCCACGCTCCGCCGCCAGTGTCCGCTGGCCCTCATGGATTAAATGCAGCAATAGCTTCTCCGGGATATCCTTCGGGTCTGCGTCCTCATACTGGATGGGGCCGCCGCCCGCTCCCGTTATTGCCTGCGGCACCTTCCCCTCAGTCCTGTCCAGGCCCTCCTTGATCGCCGTCATGTCTGCCCGTGTCATTTTTTTGAATAGCGACAGCGCCACTGTCATGGCTCCGGTCGGATAGTCCGGCTCGCTCTTCCAGCGCTCCACAACCGCATCGATG
>NZER01000399.1 GCA_002690445.1 Candidatus Pacearchaeota archaeon | reverse complement strand
TAATAAAACTAATAAAAAAAGCGGATAAATTAAATTTGACTCCTGTAGTAAGATTAAACGGAACATCGGATTTACGCTGGGAAAATATCCGTTTCAATTATAACGGAAAACATAAAACAATGTTACAAGCTTTTAAAACAGTCCAGTTTTATGATTATACTAAATTCCCACTAGATAAAAGAAATTATGATAATTTACCTAGTAATTATGATTTAACCTTCTCATTATCGGAAAATAATCATAATGAAGCATTCGAAGCTTTAATGACTGGTGTCCGCGTTGCTGCGGTATATAAAGACCTTCCAAAGGTCCAAAATTTTACCGTAGGCAATGTAAGTATAGAAATACCAGTTATTGACGCGGATAAAAACGACCTTAGATTTAATGATAAAGGCGGTGTTATATGCGGCCTAACGGCCAAAGGTGACGCTAAAAAAGATAATACTGGATTTGTACTATATAATAATACAATAACTATAAACTAATAAAAAAGGGGAACTAATGAAACCAAAAAACAAACTGAAAATATTATCTTTTGAACAATGGTTTGAAGAACAAAATGAAAATTTAATAGAATTATTTTGTTCATTCATTAAAGAAACAAAAGTATATGATTGTACATTAGATGATTTTGTAAGATACTTATATACTGAAACCATACACCACCAAAAAAAGGGGAACCAATGAATTTAGAAAAATTATGTTATGAATCAAAAAAATATAAATTCTTACATATAGCAAAAAATAATAAAGATAGCTTCTATTCTACTACATCATCTAATTATATATGCATAGATGATAAATTATGTAGAGTATATAAAGCTGAACGCGTACTATATTGTGATAAAGGCTTTATAAAGCTAGATACATTAAAGGGTATATATCCAAACTATTACATACAACTAATATAATGGATATACTTACACCCTGGATAATAGTACTATTAGTTATATTGGGTAAATTAGGCCTGATATTATTTATATCTAGTATAATGAACAAACGTGAATAGCTGCAAGTAATACCAGTACATTATAAAAAGGGATCTATTAATTTAGGTCCCTTTTTTTATACTCATAATATCCTGCTATAGATCTATAACTAATATATAAAACAATAAGCTTATATAATCTTTTAAGCTTATATAATCATATAACATAGTAAAACATACAGCCCATTAATAATTTAGCTTTATATAGCTATATATGGAAGTAATACTATATAAATATATATAGCTTTATATAGTATATTGTATTTGTTAGGGGATAATCTCACTAGCGATAGTATCTAATTTAGTGTTTGGATCCAGTACTCAATTTTGTGATATGCATAAATTTTACTGTAATTACATACCACAATATATAGATCTTATGCTGATAATTGGTATTATGTAAAGTAAATACCATACCATATATGGTATAGCATTTTGTGACATAAATTTAAGAAAATCCAAAGGGAAAGGGGTGCGATGGGGGGAAAACCAATATCCCTATTCGGAGCTTACCAAATGAGAAATTTATAAGATTTAAGTGCAATGCATTTAAATATACATTTATTTATTTAAAATTTATTTATAAATTAAGTGCATGAAGAAATTAGATAATCCGAGATGGATGAAGGTCATAGAATATTATATTTGGAATAAGGATATGCCTAGAACAGTATTAGCAGAGCAAACTGGTGTTCCTTATGATACTATTACAAGGTGGTTTAAGGATGTTATGTTTCTAAAAGCATTAGAGAAGAGGTTTACGGAGTCATTAACTGTAGATTACATTGATTGTGTAAAGGCAATGATCATAGAAGCTAAATCAGGAAATACTGCTGCATTTAAAGAAATCAAACCTATTATACAGAAGATTGTACCTGAAATAGATAAGATGGTATCTCCCCATGCACTTTTTTTGCAGATTAATCAAGTAAATTCTAGTGATGTAGATTCTATCGAGAGTGCAGAAATTATACGAGATCCAGTTAAAGAACTTCAAGAAGTGCATATACCTGATAAAGTGCATATGACTCCACGACAAGAAAAAGATAGAATTGAAGTTGTAAAAAAGGTTTATAAGAAGCAGAAAGTGAACAAATCAAAGCGTAATGCACTTATGAAGTTAAAACGGAGAGCAAAGAGAGTTGGTTTGGCTTCTTTAGGATCTGGTAGGCCTACAAGGACTGAACGAATTAAGTGGATGGCTAAATTAGAGAAGTTGGAGGAGAGAGAGGGTATTAAGCACCCCTCTCCCTAATTCCTGATTCTGTAGGTACATTTACATTAGTAGAGATATCTCCTGTGGGATCTAATACACAATAACAATATTGTTTACATATGGACCACCCTGCTCCAGGGAGTCCTTTGCCTGGGGTACTAGCATGATACTCAAATGTTCCTATATCTCCAGCTCTTTTTTCACAATCTTCACATATTCTATGTCCAGCTACTGTCACCCACTTAAAAGTGCCTCTATCTAAGTCATATTCTTCATATTGTCCTAACCTAGAAGATTGGTTTACACCTTCTACGATAGCAGATTTTATATAATTAGTTAATTGACTATGTAGTTTGCCGCCTTTTTTAAGATCTACCTTAATAGCCATTTCAGCACCCTGTCTTGTCATTCCATTATTAATCATAGATATTAATTCGGTTTGTATTTGTATTTCTAGCATTTCTGCTTGTAGTGTGGCTTTTTCTATAACAGCTAGAAGTAATATTTCCTGTTCTGGGGTGAGATTATCTAATTGTTCGAGAATCCCTTCAAAATCCTCTCCGAATATGTCAGTAAAATCTGGCATTATTTACGAAATTTCTTCATTGCTGTAGTTAAAAACTTTTGGAAAGTGAAATTATATTGTACAGCGAACTTTAACCATTCATCTCCCATAGGTAACATATTTTTAGGTATTCCAAACCATTCTCGTGCTTTAACATATACATTTTTCTTTATTAATGATTTTTTACTCGTAAAGAATCCCTCATTTTGCAATTTACCATAATTAATCTTGCTTTTTGCCCTAGTACCACTAGATTTTGTTCCTTTATAATTTACATTCCATCGTTTTTTAGATTTTCTTATACCACTAGTAACTTGGAATTTTAATTTTGCAGGTGTAGGTCGGAGTATGCGAGTTTCTCCCATCCTCCCAGATCTAACTAAAGGTCTTTTATGAGATGCTCCATCTTGTATAGAATTACGAGTAAAATCACTTGCAGCAGTAAATGTTTTTTCATTTATATCTATTCCTGTCTTTAATCCATCCTGAATTGATTTATTTATACGATTTGCAACCTGATTTAACCATTCAGAAGTTAATTTATTTATTTGAATTTTATTAAAATCAAAGTTTTTCTCTATATCAAGTTTCATCTATTACCTTCTTTGCAAAATCTTTTCCTAAAACAAATGCTTTCCTAAATTGTAGCAAATGCTTAGCAAATGCTATTTCAAACTGATTAAGAAAATATTGTTTTGCTTCTGTTAAACTATTTTTTGGAGAAAATTCAGATATTATAATTTCTATATCATTCAGTTCCTTGAGTTCCAGCACGAAGTCTTTCAAATATTGATCCTTGTCGCTGGGGTTGTTCTCTTTTTTGTTTGCCATTTATTTTCTCATTTTCTTTAAGTTCAGTTGTAGCCTGATAATCATTAAGATCCTTATTATATTTCTGGAGTAATTTAGCCCTAGTAGTCATATTATTGTCCAGCAACCATGTATTCCAAGCAATTTCGTCTTGGACCATCATAGGGTACTCTGGCTCGTTAAAATCTATACCAAAATTAAAAGGAAGATTAAAACCATTAACTAGGGCAATTGTGTGTTCTAAGTCATATAAGGCTCTTTCATGGTGGGCAAATATTTCTAAATCATCCTGATAATCCTCAAACCTTTCTAGATCCTTAATTTTTAATGCTATACCAGAACTTGGTCTATCTTTATTGGTATCAGAGAAACTAATTTGAAGATGATTATTTTGAGCAACCAATTCTAGCATAGCTCTGGCAAGTTTTAAAGCATGATCAACATTTACAGACGGTGATACAATAGATAGGTCCGTACCTTCTGGCATTACAATAATTTCATCAGATCCTGCTCTTTGTATTTTCTCGTCTTGATATAATCCTGTGGCCACATATTGACCGAACATTTGGAATCTCATTCCTAAATTCATCTCTGAAAATAAGATATTTATCATTTCGTTAACTGAAATTATATCAAATGCAGGATAACAGAAAAAATTATCTATCTGGTGATCCCTATGAAAGAAAACAAATGGAATCCGACCATAAGGATTTTCATATCTTTCTAATTCTGTCATATCAGCATCATAAATAATTTTATATTCATGGTCCCATAAACAATATAATGGATTCGGTGCTACAGAAGCATCATCCACAGGCAACATCATTGGATAAATAATTGCAGTTGGTTCTAATGGGTTATCAGGATTCAAAATAACATCAAATTTATAGAACGGGGTATATTCAAAGTGTTGTAATCCTTGCCCATTGTCTTTCCATGATACTTGTACAGCTATAGTGCCAACGAGTTTAGTCATTTTCTCTATATGTTTTAATTTGAAATCTTTAAACCTTATAAGTGATTGATATTCATCATTTTTTTCTGACAATGTCCTAGATGCACCCAAAGTATATATCCTAGACATTTTATCTATCATTCTTTTAGTAACATTATAAGACATTAGGGGAATTTCACGAAATGCGGTTGCTTTAAAATAATTTTGTATATATTTACTAGTATCATCCCCCTGATAATAGTCTAAAAGTTTGTCTATGAATCTGTATCTGTTTCTATTGTTGTCATACTTTAAATTTTTGATAGATTGTTTTATTAAATTATCTGCATAATTTCCCGTGCCTAATATCTTGTTTATCATCTTTTTCGTTTCCTTATTTTAGAATTTTTAATTGGAAATTTATTTATAAAAAAATATCTCAAAGCATCACAACCATGATCGGATGTACCATCTTTAAGTGGAGCTTCCTTTAATTCTTTTCCATCCTTTGTATCTGGATACCTATAGGATTCAATATCTTCTATTATTCCAGGACATCGATCACTTATATGTAATCTACGAGTTCCATCGGCAGATAATATAAAATTTCTTACATGAGATATACCTGAATTAATATTACGACTAGTATTATCTCTAACTGAATATACTCTATGCCCTGTCATTTGATAAAATATTTCAGCCTCACCCATTCCTACCGATGCCTGTACTTGATAACCAGCAGGATCTCCAAATACCCTTACTATGTTATAATTACGAGCCTTAATTTCATTAACAAGATCCAATGTCCTCATATTTTCTTTATGTATTACTTCATCTATTAAATACACATGATCTAATCCTTTTGAGTCTTTGGCGATTTGAAAAAATAAAGCTCCTGGCATCCTATATCCAAAGTCTAAACTTAAAAAAGTTGGTAAATTATGTTGATATGTATAATTACCTGTATTATCGTGGCGAGTAAAGTCACCATATATACGACCAGAAAGCGAAGTGAATTCCGCCTTATATTCCTGTTCATATACTTCTTTAGACAATGTTTGTCGTGCCTCTTTTAAATCAGGATCTTCTTCCCCCTCTGGAAAGGCAAATGTATTATACCAAGATGGTGAATTAAAAGAATACCATCCATTTTGCGTTTTACCTCTAAGATAAAGATCATAAAAAGTACCATAACCATCTGGAGTAGAAATAAAAATAGCTCTTCCTTTCTTATCTGATAGTGTAGGCCTTAGATACATTTCCCAAATCCGTTTTAAATTCGGGATTTTACTTGCTTCATCTAGAATAAGAAGATCACAACCCTCCCCGATAAGACCAGATGGATGCTCAGCACTTTTTCCACATATAATTGACTGTCCACCTGCCCAATTAAATTTTAAGATTTGTTCTTTATGAGAATAATGAGATGGTTTAAATCCTTTCTGTACTACAAGTTCATCATATACTATTCTAAATATTTTTTCTGATGTATTATAGGTTGGGGCAACAATCCATACAACTTTGTTTGCCTGTGTTACAACAACTTCCGCCTCCCTTGCTGCCGAATAAGATTTTCCAAACCTTCTCCCACAACAAGCAACTATAAATCTTGCACCATCAGGATTATCTTTAGGATGATATTCTCCTTTAGGAGGATTATGTAAAAGTAATTGTCCAGAGTGTGGAATGTAATCAACAAAATTAAACCATTGTTGTTTATAACTTTGCAAGTTATCCACAAGTTATTAACATTCTATTGTATTAATCATACAATAATTTATAAGTTTTAGGGTAGTTTAAACAAAATATTAATAAAAGAGGTAAGAGATGACCGAAGAAATGAAGCAAGATATAGCTCAAGAAAACCCAAGTAATGCGGTAGAGAATAAACAGGAATCACCTTCTGATCCTAGTTTATTGCAAGAGGTAATGGCAAAGAAAGAAAAAATTAAAGCATTAGAAACAGAGATTTCCAAAAGAGATGCTGATAATGAAAAAAGAAGGATTGCAAAGTTAGAAGAGCAAGGTAAGTTGAAAGAATTGCTTACTGAAAAAGATTCAACCATTGATAATTTAAATTCTAAGTTAGAATCACAATCTAATATTGTATCTAATTATAAACAAAATCTAGTTAATGGTCTAACTTCTGACGATGAAAGGAAAGAATACCTTTCAACAAAGACTGTTGATTTCCTAGAGGAATTAACAAAAGAGAAGGCTGCATTAGAACCACCAGTTTCAAATCCCAAAGAATCTTTAGGGGCTGTTAGACAGTCACCAAAAAACCTAAAAAAGGTTTGGGACCTTTCAAATGAAGAGAGAAAAGAAAACTGGGATGAAATTTTGCACTCTTATACAAAAAACAAATAATTAACCCTACTTGAAAGCTCAATAATAAGGTTAATACTTTTAGAGTGGATGATAGAGGGTAAAATTGAAGGAGATTTAAATGGCAACAGGATTTGCAGCAACAGCAACTAGCCAAGAAGTCGATACCGAGTTAGCGGTATTTGTCCCAGAACTATGGAGTGATGCCGTTAGGGCGTCTTTTAAGAAAAATGTAGTATTAGCTTCCCCAGGAACGGATATGTCATCACTAATATCTAGTGGTGGTGATATTATTCGCATTCCAACAGTAGCTGATGTTCCAGCAGTAGTAGCAAAGGCTGCTCATGTAGCATTTGATTATACAAGTGCAACTGAAGATGCTTTCACCCTAACCTGTACAACTCATAATGTCACAGGCACAATGGTGGCTGATATTGGTGTAATACAATCAAGTTCAGATCTATTGACAAGATATGCCGATTCAATCGGTTATCGTCTTGCACTTGGTTTTGATGCACAAGTTGAAACAGCACTTGCTTTAACAACAGAATGTATTGATATTGAGCCTTATAATACAGTAGCTAAAACTATTGATGTGGCTACATTGGCACACATGAGCAAAGTAGTTATGGAAAATGACTGTCCAATGAATGAGTGTACATTAATTTTAAATCCAACTTTGTATGCTTCTTTATTTAGAATAGATGGATTTATCCATGTGTCTAAAACTGGTATGGTAGATGTACCAAATGGATTTGTTGGTACTGTTATGGGTATGAATGTTCTTTTATCTAATAACATTACATCTACCAATCATAATGATGCAGTTGATTCTGATGATGGTGCATTAACTAATGGAAATGTTCTTGGTGGATTTGTAATACACAACTCCGCATTGGCGTATGCTTTTAGTCAAAGGCCAAGAGTTCAGGCTGAATATTCTATTGACCATCTTGCTCATAAGTTGGTTGGTGATTATATCGGTGGTGCAGTTATTACTCAAGATGCT
>NZER01000398.1 GCA_002690445.1 Candidatus Pacearchaeota archaeon | reverse complement strand
TTAATTGATTGAACCCACTGCAATCAAAAGAGTTTGAATTAAGGGTGCCAGCAGACAAGCCATCGGCAGCGTTTAACCCTAGTTCAGCAGGTGAAATCTCTCGTTGTAATCCATGTCTTGATGCCATTAGTCTTCTCCTATTGTCAGAGTTTGCTCGGTCGCCTTTGGCTTTCGAGATGGGATTTGAAGAAGTTGTCCGGCTCCTTCAAATTCTTTTGATCTTCTATATGTCGTAGCGGCTGGTCGTACCGTATATTCTCGAGTAAGCCCCAAGGTCGGTACCTTAAAGCCACCAATTTCTATGAACGGGGGAGTGCTCAATGGCTTCATCCCAAACATAGGGGCAATAAGCCAATCCAACCCCTGGAAGTCTCTCTTCGCCTTGTGCCGCATAAACATCTCGGCAGCTTCAGAGTACATGCCTTCCTTCTGATATAATTTAATTATATTCAAAAACGCCCCTCCAAAAGGCACCATATTAACAGCCCATCTCCCGGCCTTGCTATCATTAAAATCATAGAGGTATTCCATAGCGGCGGAAGGGCTATCGAAATCATCAAGCCCTGGCATTCTTAGCGGCTGCTCCCAAACATGTCCTGAACCGTAATCCCCTCCGGTAATTGCAGCCATAAACGCCCTTGGGACCGGACCAAGCTGTGCGTGTAGCGCAGTCTCGCCCATGAAACCGCCTGCGAGTGTGCTTGTCGATGCCAAAGGAGTCTCCAATATAGACACCGTATATTCGTGGGGACCGCCTTCTCCTGGCTTGGGCTGATATAATTTAGGCGCAGTGACAGCACCCTGCATCCAAGCCCAGGCGGGAGTCCCTATCCCTGTCTCTGGTCTTTCGTATCTATTGTTATATTCTATGACACTCTTTATCCGCTCAAAGGCCTGTAGACGATTGGGGTTCTTATACATTTGAGTGGCCAGATGGGGCAGAATAAAGCGACTCCATGTGTAGAACGTGAACATGTCACGCATGGCGCTCTTCTCGAATGGGGTCATTCTGTTGTAATTCTGTCCATACTCAGCCACAAAATCTAGGGTCCGATAGATATCCTTGCGGGAGGTACTCCTCAGATGGCCCATAAACAACACGGCCTTTTGGTAGTTGTCTGAGAATTCGGCTGTCTGCTGAAGCTTAAACTTTCTTGCAGTCCGAGACAGCATGTTTGCAGGAACAGACAAGAGGCCTCTCCCTGCCGAGATATCTAGACCATATTTCATCATGCCCTGATTCAGGATTCCGTATTCAGTCATGATCTCTAAAGCATCGCCAAGTTTTAGCATCTCCCCTGATGGAGATCTTGGCAGCATCATTCTAGCGCCCTTGGCTAACTCCGACCCGCCAAAGGCTGCAGAGAATGCCACCCGATGAGCACCCACCTGGAGCGCTGGGTTCGCAGCATCTATCCCAAGGCCAAGATAGCCAAGACCAACGGCTCCATGGTAGTTCACCGCCTGGAAAGAGCCTGACCGCAGAACAGTCGCCGCTTGTCTAAACCATGCGTTGGCTGGCCTGACCCACGCCTGCCTAAAGTGATCAAGCCCTTTGTACAAATTTGTTTGTCGGGCAGCGGGAGTGATCATCAATAGGTTCTGGAGTCGGTTAGCCACAACCTTGGGAACAAAAGTAACAGCATCCTCACCAAGCTTTCTCCCTGCTGGCAGGAGAACCTTGGCAACGTCTTGGCTCATTGTTGGACTGAGCGGTACCATCTGTATGCCATGATGTGTTGATAATATCTCAGCAACTTCAGCAGCTTTTTTCGAGTTACCCTTGAACCCTTGAGCGCTGATTTTAATCATCGAACTATCGCTAAGAACCCCGGCTACATGGTCAACTCCGAACGCCCTACCTAGTTCCTTTATCTCCCCAGTCACACCAGCCCTTGTGCTGATGTCCTTAATGTATGCCTCGTACTGTTTGAGGGGATTCTTCTGCCAGTAATAAAGATCCCCTAGCGGCTTTCGTTCTATCGCTGCCTTACCGGTGACTCTCTTCAGAACTCTGTAGGGAGTCGCAAGGTCACTCATCACGCCAAGGTAATCAGTGTTATCCATAGCTCTTCGCACCGCAGCTATCTCACGAAAGTATTGCTCTGGATTAATCTGCTGCGCTCTGGCAACTTCCGCTATTGCCTCTCTTGATGCTTTTACCTCATTAATCAATCTCGCCTCTGACTTAGATACCCCCAATTTAGTCCATGCTTCTTCGACAGTGTTTATGCCCCTATCATCCATAAACTCTTCTGTTTTTTTGACGAAGTTTTTCATGCTGAGTTCTTCGCCGGGGCCAACCACTTTTCTTAGTGCTCCCTCCAGCTCTGAACTTCGATGATGGTACTTGGGGTTAATGAGAGCCGCTGCATCACCAAGGTGTTCAACCTCCTTGCCGTCAGCGAACTTTAGCCCAAGGCTCATTACATCATCATGGATTTTCTCCGTGTCCTTTAGCCAGCGCGGGACATAGTTCAATACATGTTTCGCTACACCAATAATACCGTTCTCCACCTTGGACATCTGACCTGCAGCCACCGCCGCCTCATAGAATTTATCAGACATAGCCCTAACTCTGCCGGGTACTTCGGCAAGATGCTTAGGGAGGTGGTAAGTCCTAACTGCTTCCGCAGTAAGAATCTCAAGCTGTTGCGCGGCAGGCATCTTGGGGTTTTTAAGCAACTCCTTCATGGCCTCGCTTGGCCTAATTGTAGCGCCAGCCCCCTCAAACGCTGCCCTGAATTCCCCGCTAAGAAGTTGGTGCAAGATGTCCTGCTCCTGCTCTGTCTTCGCAAGATTAAGTTCATTAAGCAGGTCGTCACCCAAAGATCTAAGTACACCGCTGGAGCCATGCCCGGCATCTTCAGCAGCACGGGACATCATCCCAACGTCATCCTTAAGATCACCGAGACTTGTGTAGTCCCTGTCCGTCTTAGTGAAGTGCCGAAATGCTTCGCTTAATTTCTGGTAGCCGTTCTCTGATGCTTTCTTTACTTCGTCAAATACTTCAGGAACTTTTGCTATTCTTGCGGCCCTAGCTTGTTTTGCCCTGGCCTTTATCAAAGCTTTCCCGGCTGCGACCGCCTTTACTCTGGCGGCTTCCAATTCCTGGGATGGATTAACAAAACCCATGGGGTCAGCTTGTTTCGCAGACTGTCGGAGTACCTTATCCTGAACTCTCTGGACCTCATTAACCGCGTCTGTCGCCGCCACCCTCGCTTCATCTCCAGCAACGGCTAGCCTTTCAGCTCGAGACACTACGCGCTGCCTAGTTCCTGCTGCTGCTTCAGGGGCAAACCTCTTGGCCGCTGTGCCAAACTCACCCGCTCCGGTCGCGAATTTTGAAACATTCTTCCCAAACTTGCCAGCCTTCGCCATCCCATAACCGGTAGCCGCCCCTCGAGCAATCATCATCCCGCCCCTAACCGCCTTGACTGGTCCTACTACCCAGAGGGGATCGAGGATTACCTGATGGAGCAACTCGGTTAGCTCAGGATTGTTCATCGCATCTTCAAACGTGTCGAGCCTCAACATGTCTGAACTCATCTTTATCACAGGGTACTCTTTGTAGATCTCTTCAGCCTTCTTCAGGAGCTGCTCTCGGTTCACCCTGCCCTTGAAGTAATCCTCTGCATGGGCAATTGCTTTTTGCTTCTGCTCTCTTGTGGCCTCCTCAACCATGACCTCTGGCTCTCGCATACCAAACTTATGAAAGCGGCCAGTGGTGGCAGATAGCTGACTAAGGTATTTCTTCACCTGGAAGTCGTACTCGGGCGCAGTGACAGGTTTGCCGAATCTCTTCATCGCCATCTGTATGGATAATCTTTTCCGCTCCTCATCGTCTTTCCCAAAGTACCTATTCCTTCTTGGGTCATCCAGGGGCATCGACTCCAGTTCCCTGACTGCTGCTCCCGATACGTGGGTTTTGAATCGATGTAGCTGTTCCGCTAACTGAGGTGCGCTAGGGTCGTTCCAGAATCCTTCGTATGCAGCACCAAGCGCCCTTGGGATGTCTCTGTCATATCCAACTTTAGCGGCTTGCTCTCCAGTTAAGCCAAGAGTTGTCTTCTCAATATCGTGCCCGTAAACATCCTTGTATCCATATAGCGAAACCTCCTGAGAAGGGGTGAATTCGCCCCCCATTCTCTTCTTTAGTTCCTTTTCGTATTCTGGGTTTAGCCTTTTGTCTGGGTAATGGAGAACCCCGGTTCTCCCTCCCCCGTACTTACCCTTCCCCATAATCCACTTGGGGGGGAGAGCCGCCATGTCTGCCTGGGTCAGACCCTTCCATACTGGCTTGCCCATCGAGTCAATGTAGGTGATTTCCTCGGGAGTGGGGCCTGTGCCTCTTGCCTCTATCTCTTTGCCCCAACCAGAATCTAATCGCTGCTTAAGAAGGTCAGCATTGTATGACAGGGGATACCGCGAGGGGGCACCCAGTAGGGTCACCGCAGTTTTGCCTAACCACTGGAGTGTTGTTTCAGCTACAACTTCTTTCTTTGGTGGTCCCCGGAAGGGCTGAGTTGTGAGGTGTTCCAGCCTTCGCCTTATGCGTTCTGGGATATTGGGGTCTTTGATTAGTTTCGCAACGCTTGTGTTAATAACGGTATTGGCAAGCTTGGCGTAGGTTTCTGGATCAACGAATCTCTGGGCTTCTTCTCTAAGGACTCTTCTCTTTGATTGGTCATCATTCCAGTACCAAGTCTTACTAGGGTCTGCCCAAGCCTTCTCCTGCTCTGCGGTACCAGTAACATCTTCGCCCTCGATATAGTGGTAGGCGGCAGTCGCGCCCATAGCCTTTGCATGCCAATCTTCTCTATCTCTTTTCTCCTCCCGGTAAAGCCGCTTCTCCCAGTTCTTAGATACTTCTAGCAGGCGCTCAGTGGTTAGCGTTTCTTTATTGTCTTCGAGTTCCTGCGCGGCCTTTGCCATAGCAGCCTTTACTAAACTCTCATGGGTTGGATACAGCGGAGTAGCCCCAAGCCACCCTTCGATGCCAGCAGATACCTGCTCCAATCTGTCATACTGGAATTCCTCAGTATCCTCTTTGTGCTCGAGGCGAGGAGTTGTAATCCTCGTTTCCCAGACATCGCTAGGGTCTTCCTCTGTCATAGGGATGTAAACCATCTATTTGGCGTCCTCAGTCATCAGTTTGGTCCCCAGCCATCAGTTTATCATAGACCAAATCCATATCAAGACCACCGGCAGTCCCTGCCCCTGCGGCGCGTTTGGCAGCGGTTTCTGGGATCGCCCATGGGCCGGGAGTGGTCGGTGTGGTCGGTGTGGTCGGTGTGGTCGGTGTGGTCGGTGTGGTCTGCATCGGTGAAGCCCCAGCATAGAAGATGAATCTTTTCCCATCATCCGTCTTAAGCCACTCCTCAAACTCCTTCATAACCTTCCCGATGTGGGCCGCGTTGGACTCGATGCCTCCTCTTTTCGCTTTTGCATTCTCCAGCCTTGCTTCAAAGCCTCCGATGATTCCGGCCAGCATCCGCAGTTCGTCTTTCGCGTCTTTGACTTGCTGTTTTGTGAAATTTTGCATCTTATGGGGCTTCCTTCCCTTACCAAGCGCCTTCCTAAGATCCCCTACTGGCCCCCAGAGCTTATTAAAAACTTTCGCATTGGCCTTGATCTCGTCGTTCATTACCTTTCGTTCTTCTGACTTGGTAAGGACGGTCCTGGGTTGGGCCATGGTACGTGCCCGTTCCCCTTTGGTGATGTCCGTCGCTATGCGCTCATCTGTCTGATGCTTCATCTTTACGTCTGCCGCTGTGATTTTAGCAGCCGCCTCTGCACGAGCTATCTTGTCTTTCCGTTCCGCTTCCTCGTAAGCCAGGTCTTGCCTATACTTTGCTTCTGCTAATTTCAGGTCACGGTCATCGGCGGCTTTCATTGCAGAGAAATACGCCTGACCACTTTTGACTATCATGTCGAGGGACTTCATCTGCATTTGGTCGTTCATCTGCTCGCGCTGCAAAGCCTCCGCTCTTTCTTGCTGCTGCTGCTGCTGCTCCATCTGAAGCCTCATCGAAAGAATCGAGGTATATTTATCCATCGCCATGGTTTCTCCTATGGAAGTCTTTACCAGCCACCGGGGAACTGGGGCGTACCGGAAATGTTGGTGTTCGGCTTCGCTGGCTGAGAGAAATCAAGCCCTTCCCCGTATGCGTACGGCGAGGTCCAATCCTGACCAAACGCCTTACCCTTTGCCCCTGCTGGGAAGTTCCGTTGTTGCATTGCGTACTGCGCTTGAGCATTGCCAACATCGAGGTTCATAAAATCAGAGTCGAGGTGCAATTGGCTCGCTGGATCACCAAGAGCCATAGGCGTAGCGCCGGGGTATGGCCCACCGGCAGTGGATCCTGGCCTTGAGTCTCGGCCCTTATAGAAATCCATCAATTGCTTATTTCTTTCTTGCCCCGCCTTCATTCCTGCATATCCTCCAGCGATCTGACTTACCGCGCCAGCATAAGGAGCCATTTCTCCCACTGCCTGTCGGCCTTGGGTTGCTCCATAGAAGGCACCGCCAGCGGCCCCAGCAACACCACCGATAAGAGTTCCCCATCCAGGGCTAATTGCGGTGCCAACAGACATCCCTGTGCCAGCACCTTGCATTGCGCCAGCCAGCCAGCCCCCTTCATCGGCTTGCCTTTTTTGCTCTTTCATCCGCCTAGCATGAGCCGCCCTTTGGTCGTGCATTTGCCGCTTCAGTTCTCGCTCATACTTTTCCCTGCGCTCCTTGTCCTCCCTCACTCCGGTGTTATGGGCGGAAATTGCCTGCTGAAGCAGAACTTCCTTTCTTGTCTTTTGGGTTTCTAGTTCACTCGGCATAATAGTCTCCCGCTCCTAAGCCTTAGAAAGCAATCCTGTTCTATCTGCGTGTTCTTCCATCTCTTCCCAGGTTGGGGCATCGCCGTCATTCTGGCTTTTATAATGAGAGATAAATAGACCCATCTCCATGGTTAGCTCTTGGTTGCTTGAATTCTCTGCCGCATATCTGGTGTCCAAATATTCGAGGAACGGAACAACTTCCGCACCACGATAAGCCACGAAGTCGCTCCCTGCCGCCTTAACCACACCATCGTTCCCATGTGTGGGATGATTACCCGCCTCCCACCCCGGTGCTCCAGTATCGGCAGTAGTTCGGGCGGTTAGGTTGCTATCCCCTGGAAATCTTGCCCCACCCGGCTCTGCCTCAAAGAGAACCTCATTACCATCTTCATCGAATCTGTAATATTCATACTGCCCCCCGCTGCCTCTTGCGTACCATTGGTGCTCCTCACCCTCGCCAGACAAGGGGTCTGCCCTTGTGGTGCCAGATGTTCCTAGCCCGCCAGGACCAGATAGAAGATCCCCGGACTCACTCCTCATGGCCCCCTGCTCTCCGGTCGTCCCTTCGGGAACTTCACCGCCTGCGGCTCCTGCGGCTCCTGCGGCTCCGGCAGGGGCTAAGTCACCAGCCCTATCCAATAAGTCTTGCGGGATCTCCTGCCCAGAGGCCAGCATGGTCTGAATCAGGTTTGCGGCTTCTTGCCGTTCCTGTGTCTCTCGCTGAAAGTCCCTCGACATCTTCTTATCTAAGAACTGAAGTTGCAGGTTTGTTTTTCTCGTCTGGAAGTCGGCCATCATATCTTGCATCTGTTGCAAGTAGCCCAAGGTCGAAGCTGCCGTTGTACCGGCATACCCACCAGAAACAGATGTTCCCATGGCAGCGTTAACCTCCGCGTTGCGCCTCTGCGCCTGCGCGAATGCTGCGTCTAGCTTCCTCTGCGCTTCCACCTGGCTAACGTCGAGCTGGTCAATCAGTTCATTGAACTGTCTTTCGTCTTCATTGATTTCTCCGACTGTCTCTCCCGCAGTACCGCCCACCCCTCCTCGCTCTTCGGGGGTTAATCCTGTTTCATCGACCGCCCGTTCAAGGCTTGGTTTATATCCTCCCCTTGTAGTCAGGTCGGGCTCTGTCGGAAGATCTCTTGGCCCATACTGAAGGTCTGCCCCCGGAAGCAGCGTCGATAGGAATGGCGTTACCGAGGCCTCACCCTCTTCTGTCGTTACGGGCTCTGCTTCTGCCTCTGGGTCGGTAGGAGGAGCACCAAAGCCACCGCCTTCGCCGCCTTCGCCAAATGCCCCAAACCAAGGAGAGCGCTGAGAGAACCCACCGGCAGGAGCGCCGAAAGCACCAGGAGTCGCACCAACTCGAGCTTCGGAATAAGGAGTCCTGGCAGGGGCGGTAACGGGGGCAGTGTACCCTGTTCCGGTCGCCGCTCCAGTAGCACCCCCAGGCAAGCCCTTCGCTAGGGCGGGATCGATATTCTTGCGGATGCCAGGGCCAGGGCCAAAACCACCCGGCTGCTGTGGTCCTTGGGCCATACTTGGGCCTGCGGTAGCGCGAGAGGCTGGGGATGTCGGTTTGTTTTGGGCGATATCCTTAAACGTACCAACCCGGTTAAGCTTTCGCTTACCTGCTGCCGTACTGCCAAGACCAGCTCCGTATCCATTAGCCATCGTCTATCTCCTAAGGGGCCTGAATTTGTCGTTCAAGCAAAAGTGATACTTTAAGGTAACTCGGTGACGCAGGAGTGTCCGTGTCGTTCAGTGCTTCAGCGAGTGCCGTGTCTATCGTCAGCCTGAAGACACGCGATAAGGACGCATGAAACGCCACCTCTCCTTCGCCAATCGTGCATTGCTTCGACATGGCTGTTCCACCGCCGGTCGCGTGGATCAGGGTTTCCGCATTGATGAGTGTTTCAATGACAGAGTATGTCCCATCTGCCGCATATTGACCCCACTCAACATCGAACTTCGCGGTTGACGAATCTCCCGCATCAGTAGCCACCCAGGACGCCGCCTTGAGTGTCCATATTGACTGGGTTGCATCAAGCCCAGGAAAGGGAACCTCATCTCGAAGCTGACTCGACGCAGTATTTAGGCCTGTTCCATCTCCGCGAGTTTCAAGAGTAATGAGACAATATTCCATTGACCCAGCAAGCTTGGCGAGAGAGATCCCAGCAGAGGCCTTGATGTCATGGTCATCAATCCCGCCGCTAAACTTAGCCTGGATAGCTGCGAAATTATCATCTAGCTCAGACTTTGTTATCGTATTGTTCAACGTTGTAGTTAAGTTTAATGCCATGGTTGCTCCTATTTAAATAATATCGACGCTTCTTTTGAGAGATAAGTAACCCAAGGCATGAATAAATTGTGGTTCTGCCCCAGGTCGGCAATAACTAACTTATCAGGGAAAGTGCCCGTAGTCTCACTTGTATCAAAGTACTGGAAAAATGGGCTCATGTCATTGCCGGGGAAAAGAGGCAGTCTCATGGTCGCCTTGTCGGAGGGTCGGTAGCCAATGAAATATATCTCACTGGGGTAGAGCCTTACCGATTCCGCCAAGTCAATTTCGTGCGGGGGTATGTCGCTTTTGGTATCGGTCGATACATCAAAGACAACATCCGTATGTCTTACTTTGAGGAGCGACCTCTTTCTAAGATCTCTGTGACCCACGTATTTATAAAGACAAGTCCTGAAGTGTTCACCAGCATCTCCGGTATTTACCGTGAGCCTAGCAACGGAAATATCCAATACTCCAGTTAGGGGGATAGCCGGAGCTATAATCAAAAAGTCCTCATTCAAGGCAGAGGTTATGGCGAGATTGCCAGCATCAGCAGGAGTTCCTGTGGAGATGTACCATGAAGTGGCTTGGGGGTTTGCCTCCCTTGACCGCGCAGCCCACTGCTCATCCCGACTAATGATAGCATCAGGGCCAACCCGCCTACCCTTGATGAATGGGATATCTCCTTTTCCTGATTCATCCATGGCTACCT
>NZER01000397.1 GCA_002690445.1 Candidatus Pacearchaeota archaeon | reverse complement strand
TACTTTGATGTTCAGCAAGTTGAGCTAGTAGACAAAAAGTACAACTGGGCACCAGGGTGGGTGCCCGTCGAACAGCAATACCAAGACCCCGATACAGGGGAACTCTTTACGAAGAAGAAGCCGAGAACGAAGAAGACGCCTCAAGCGCCCCAAATCAAACAGTCCCGATCCTTTGAAGAGGAATTTGGTAGCCTTGAAAACTGCATTAGAGGCGTTTTTCCCGGCGGAGGCAAAATGTCCAATGCACAGTTTAAGCGAATCGCCAAAGCCAACTTCATAGACGAAAGCAAAACCAAGCGCCAGATTTGCGAAGAGCTGTCAACTCTAGAGACCGTGATTCATGCCTGAAGAACCGATATTTGAAGCCGCGACTGACGAGTACCATAACCGTTCTGACGCGATGATAGAGTTCGTAAGGCGTTTGAACGATGAGGGTAGCCTTACCTTTGCCCAGATAGATGAGATAGCCGAAAAGTACGGCACAATGACCGGAACCTTGCTAGTCCACTCCGAACTCAGCCCAGACTGCGTCATAGATTACACCGCGAGTGTTGTGGTATGCCGATAGCACTCAACATAGGCCAAAAGATAGACGGGGAAGACCACCCCTTTGGGACGGGTCCGCACAGCGTTGCTTTTACCGATCAAACGATTGACGCAATGCAAATTTCCTCAACAGAGACCCGCAATGGAGGCCAAGAAAGGGGCTTCAACTTCTGCGTCGATTCAAGAACGATCGTTAAAAAATCTGTAGTTCCAGGCCAGAGACTACCGGAGCAAGTCAGTGGTCGAGGTGACCGGGCCACATGGCCTTGGGCCGTTCTCAACGCAGCCGAAAAATGTACGGGCGATCATTGTAGTGTAAACATCAACAAAGGCTGTCCCGATACCACTGAGATCAGAGAAAACTTCATTACGGGCGTGCCAGAAGAGTGGAACCGTTTACCCGGTATCGAATGGGGCACGCACCACACTCACCCTGACAGGAAACAGGCACGGCCGAGTGTTGCTGACAAACTTATTATGATAGAAGACGCTGTTTACCAGAAAGGCCCGGCATTTTCTTGCATAACTGCACTTCCGGAAGTGTGGCAAGCAACCAAGGTGGTTGAGACTGTCCAAGGGCCAATAGGATTCCCCACAAGTCGTGAAGAGAGAGAAGAACGCAACAGAATCAGAGTGAACTACGGCCCTGACCGCCCTACTAGGTGCTTTGCCATACCCGACAACAAACTCCCCACCGTAGCCGAAACACAGACATGGCGGTTGAAATATAACGCCGTCATCCGGCCTTACTACAATGAATGGAAGAGATTGGGTTATGCGCCCGGGAAGGAATACATAGGGGACTACGATAAGTTTCGCAGGATTTACGATGAGATTGACGCGCAGACCGAGGTACTGATGGCCCAAGTCGGGTTCAGTGACTTCAGGGGCATGAAAGAACTTGAAGACATTACCATCGACCAGAATATGTCACCTGGCTATTTCGGTGGTTACAAAGTAGCTCTACAACAGCTTCCTCCGGATTCAGGACAGTTGCCGCCGCCGCTTCCAACTCCGCTAGAGGGGCCAAAGGTGCCCGTAAAAAGCTCTTTTGATGAGATTTTTGAAAGCCTCGCTAACTGTGAACAAAGGCAATTTGCACATGGCGGCACCATGCCCGAAGACTGGTTCAAAGATGTTATGGACATCAACGATCTGGAGATACGGCACCCAGACGGCACCGGGAAGAGTATCCAAGAAGTCTGTCGTGAGTTGTCTGACTTAGGGGATGTGTGGATTTAATGTCTACTGACGCAACAGAAGAAGGCGAGTTTCCCGAAGAAGTTACGGTCACCCTGGATAACGGACAAGAGATACGCATGTCCCGGTCCGATGATGGTGGCATCGAACTTTGTAACGGCGATGAAGCATGCGTTACGTTGCCGGCAACGGCGCCGGAGTTTTTGGCTATATACGAGTTCTTCCAGACCATGGCGAGGAAAACAAGATGAGCGAACAACAAGACATCATAGACAGCATGATTCAAGAATGTTTGGATTCGGATGACGGGCTTGACTGTCTGGTCACCGCTTTCAACGAGATTAAGGACATGCCCAAAACCAAAGGTCTTTGCAAGCCCCGGCTTGTGATGCTCACCGATGAGGATTGCCTGAACTGCGAAGACATGAGAACCATCCACGGCGGTTTGCTATCAAGCGGAATTGCCAAAGAAGTTGATGCCAGAACCAATCGCGGTATGGCTATTGGTGAGTTGAACGGGATTGATGGCGTGCCCGCGTTGCTCCTGCTGGACTGCAACGACCAGCTCATTGGAGAGATTTATAGCTCCGCAGAACTGGACCCAGTGTCTTGAACATAGCAAATGGCAGGTGATATACTCGGCGTATCTTATTTTTTGGACGAGGTGTTGGGTGTTCCCCAAATTTGGAGCCTACCTCGAAGGAGCATATCATGGGTAGAGGACGACCATTCGCAGGCCATAAAATCGTACCGCCGAAGGGCGCACGCTGGGCACCCAAGCCCAATGCCCGGGCACGATGCATGCGGCAAGAACTGAAAGGTAAGGGCGGTGGATTCGGAGTCTTCAAGGCCGCCTCCGATGCCTGCAAGATCAGAGGCTCTTAATTTAGGGCTAACCCGGCTTCCTGGCTGACGCGGAGTTTTTCCGCTTCTTAGGCCAAGACCAAAGGCCGTGCTTCCCAGCTTCTTTACGGAGCTTGGGAAGCACGGCCTTATATTCTATATCCTCTACGACCTCTAGGTTGTCACCCCTCCAACAACGGAAGCACCGGCCCTCTAGTACCCGGAACACCTCTTCATTGCATGTCTTACAGGCCACACCAAGAAAATCATTGTCCATTTGCTAGACCTACCCGACCTGAGACACATCTTGGGGAAAACAATGGTCTTAAATCGGCTCTCATGCAGGCCTAGTCACGGATTTCTAGGTAATGACGAGGGGTTTCGTCAAAATGTTGCAATCCAGTGAATCCTAGGGCTTTGTAGCGACGGGCGCTGGTGCCGGCAAGATAAGGTAACAACTTTATCGAATCATCGCCGTACATCCTGGCGATCCGTTGTCCGAAGTCCCGGTCCTCCCGGCACTGGTGGTCAACGTCCATCGGGTTGCAAGTTTCGTCGTACCCGCCAACGCCCTCGTACACTTCTCGCCAGACCGCCACAATACCTTGTGTGCCGTGGCCCCCGGCCAAGTCCCTAACGACTCGCGCTCCCCAGGTCATAATGTTCCAGGGGACGGAGTCGTGAAGTAGAGCGCGGGGAACAGCACATGCATACCCTTCTTCCAGCGCATCGACGCACTCTTCAAGGACGGAAGGAGACAGGTACATATCTGCATCGGAAAAGATGAGAATTTCACCCTGAGCCGCATTTGCGGCGGCGTTACGAGATGCTGAGATATTGCCATACTCGCAAGGGACAACTCTGGCACCGTACCCACGGGCGACTTCTTCAGTACGGTCTGAACCTGAGTTGGCAATCACATATTCAGAGAAGGGTTCGTACTGGTTATCGGCGGAAGCCAGAAGTGTACCAATGTACTTTTCCTCGTTGTAAGCAGGGACTATCAGGCTCACCGGGTAACGGGCACTCATCATCGGTCCAGAACCAGGCTCCATTACTCGGCTATACGCCTGGTAGAAAGACCCAGCGTATACCACGGAAGCCATCTTTGCCGCTGACCAAATGAAACTCATGGACGCTTTTCCCCGTCAGTCATTACCTGCTGCACTTTCATCACCAAGTAAACGATGGTAAAGCCAGCCAGAACCGTTACAACCACACTCCAAAAGCTAACCTTTTTACCCCACCACCACGCTTCTTCACGGCGGCGGGAGAAGAGCCTATTGAGGTTAACGATAGTTTCTCCCATTATCGCCCATATCTTCCCAGCTCTAATCCTTTAGTGACGAAGCATCCCGTACTTTCGTCACTCGATGGCGAACCAGAGCGCTTATTGAACACGAGAACAACGAAGCACGGATGGGTGAGCGAACCGCCGCTATCGCCGCCGGACAGCGCCAGCGACTGGTTCCTCATTATACAGTTCGGCAACGTAATCCACTGGTTCAAAGTAGATGCTACCTGTGTAAGGGCTAGTCACTTCTCGCACTCGGGTAGTGATCACCGGATGGATACCGTAGAGGTCAACAGGTGTGCAGTTACCGCATATCCGGCACTCAGTACCGGCTCTCCGCTGTAGCTCTTCATACGTCCTCTTTCTCCCCTTTGAGCCACCGCTGACACGGTAAAAAACCCCTTTGCCTTGGACCATCTTTCCGCCCTTGGTTCCACTTCTCCAGCAAAGGTAGTTAGACGCCGAATCCCAATCAGCACGGACTGCCATAAAAGCCGTAAAAGTTTCCTTGGCATGCTGAAGACCGTGGCACCGCACCTCTGTGATTTCAGAGTCCACTCCCGTCTGGCGGCGGAAGTGCGTTTCCAGCAAGTTGACAGCATCAACCTGGGGCTGATGTTCAGCCATCAAAATGACTTCAAAGTGGGCCACGTCACCGACTATCCGAGTCCGGATACCATAGAGGTGATCTTTAGCTATCCTGTACCTGCTACCGTAAGTGTCAGTGAGCCTGGTGAGCATCTGGCGAATCTGCTTGTAGATGGCCGCGAAGTCATTGGCCTTAGCGGTAAAATCATCGTGCAGACGCTGAGAGAACAGGTAAATTCTGTAGATGCTGGGGTTACCCATGTTGGCCCGCAAGATACTGTCTTTGCTGTCCAGAAACTCTTTCAGAAGCCACAAAGCGCAGAAGTGACAGTTGGGGTCTCCGCACTTGTAACGGCTGGCCATAACGTCACCTGTGTTAAGGCACTTCTTGAAGATGTAGTTATCAAAGCACCGCGCTATGCGGTCGGCTTGGCTGGTATCTCGGCCCATCACATGACCTTGGCGCAAAGCCTCAACCAAAGTATTCTTCTGGCGACCAAGGAAATTATCTAACACAAATCCGAAGTTGTTCCCTATCATCTCTGGAGTTGTTATGAAAGAAGTTCGGATTTCATGTTCACGAAAGGGCGCCGGAGGCGGAGTGGCCTCCTCGATTAGCTCGTCCACCATGTCGCTGAAACCACCACCGGCTTGGGAAGCTAATTCATTGGCGTCTTTGATGCCCTCCGGAGGGGTGATAACGAGAAGATTGGGTATCGACTCGGATAGTCGGCGAATGAATAAGGCACCGCCTTCATCGGGTTCGCACCATGCGTAAACTCGGTTGATGCCCTGGAAGTGCTGTACCCACTCGGCTTTGAAGTTCTGCGCTCCCGGTCCAGCCAGGACTGGAAAGCCGTGAAAGTCGAGGGTTGCAAAGTCGGTCTCTCCCTCCACTAGAATCACGAAATTGCGCTCTTTGATCTGCGGGAGATTCCAGAGGCCATAAAGTCGGGGAGTTGCGCCTTTCTCCCACCTAAAGCGGTCACCCTTGTCGAGGCCAACCCGGTAACGGGTCTGGACGTTCTCGTTGTTTTGGTCTGGGTAGGGTATAGAAACGGCCGGCGTGCCAAAGTAAGGCGTGTCTCGCCAGGCGAGTTCCTCGTAGAGATAATCAGGGTCTAGCCCTTTGGCTTCTGCCAGTTGAGCGATGCTAACGCCTTGCAGGGATGGCCTTGTGGGCCTGGGTCGAGTGGGTTTGGGAGTGACAGACCTCTGCGCGGTAGACGCAGTTCGGTGACCCCGGTTAAGGGCTGTTAAAAAATTTCCTTCCCCGCCAAGAACCTGGCGGAGCTGGAAAGCGTTGCCTTTGGCCCCGCAGCCAAAGCACAAAAAAAGGCTCGCTTCAGCGTTGATGCTGAAGGAGCCAGAACGGTCGTGGCGAAGCCTATCGTCATGCGTGGGCAATGGGCATTGCATGAGATAGCGAGAGCGGGGATTGCTGGTCTCTTTGTGTTCTCTAGGGGCAAGTTCCTCGATAACATCCAAGATGTTGTATGCAGTTTGACGTTGCGTACCCATGGGTGGTAGCATGCGTGTTGCCTCCAAACGTAGATTATTGCAGGTCGGCGTTCCGGAGGGTGTGGTGTAGAGACCCCTCGTTTGTTGTGAGCGGGGGGTCTCTTGTTACCTAATACCCATCCTTGTTGCCGAGGACATTGGGCCATTATAAGGGCACTGTCAACGGCGGGCAATCTTTCGGATTTGGACTGTTTCCCCCGGCGCCAAAGCAACACGTCTAACCTCGATACCTAGCTTCAAACACCAGTATCCGAGACTGCTTTTTGACGTTCCGATCTGGTCGGCGGTTTCACTCATGCCGTCAGAGTTGATGAGTCGAGGAAGAAGTGTCTCTAGCTTCTCGTCGAAGGCCTCCTCCACCCTTTTCATCATCGATGTTTTACGCATCAACAGTCTCCTTGGCCAGGCTTATTTGATTTACACGAACATGGATGCTGTTCTCAAAATCTCTGGTGGTTTTGCATTTCTTGCAACGGCCTTTGCTGATCGGCCCATGGGGGGTCTCGATTATCCAGTGGTGAGTGCATTTAGCTGTTGTTGTCATCGTCGTAGTCCCAATCTGCTAGTTCTGCGCGGGGAACCGATGGCAGGTCTGCAAATTCTTTGAATGTAAGGTCTAACCAGGCTATATCATCATTACAGTTGATCAAAATGCCCGTCCTAATCTCAATGTCGTTGTGAAGTAGGGTTTGGACCACCGGATATACCAGTTTGGGGTCAATAGGCAGTTTTTCCATGTACAAAGAGCGATTGCGCCGTTCTTTTACGGCTTTGGCGTTCAAACGAGAAAGTAGCTCGTAATTCAAGAATTTGACCGTGTCTTTGTCCGTTGCGTTAGTCATTACGTTCCTTTGCTCATGTGAATGGTTGTTGTGTACATCCCTTCTCCGCGCCGGTCCAATTCCACGCAGTAGTCCATAGCAACGTCTATGGCCCGCTGTAGGCTCTCCTGAGCCTCCAGAGCTGATGGCGTGAAGGAGTAGCGGTCTACGGGATGGTATCGGCCCTGTGACTCTACAATGGCGAACCTCCCGACAAAGATGTTGTCGGGAGAACGCAATATACTGGAGACAAACTCGTCAAAGTGCGCCCTTGTGTTGACGTTGTTTTTGCTAGTCATCTTCTGTTATACACCCCCACCGGATTCGGCCTTTTGCGTGTAAGGCCAGCATGCGTCCGTGTACGGTTGGTTTGATTCTACGGTAGACCTCCGGGCTGGTCTGGAACTCCCAGACCCAGTTGCCCATGAAGCGATACAAAGTGTCGTATGGGTCCTTTTCGACCTCTAAGCCCTCTAGGACTTCTGGAAGTAAGTCACCTGGCCTGGTTGGCCCCGGCGCACAGTCCAGTTCGATGCGCCAGTTGGTTGCAGTGTCCTCTATCTTAACCATCTTTAGGACTCCTGCTTCAGTTCGCGTGAGTGGATCGTAATGCGTCGGCTAAGAGGTAACTCAGCGTACTGGATGGCTTCTTGGATGGCTGAGCCGTACTTGTTCCAGGCGTTGACGACTCGCATATCGAATCTCTCAGGCACATGAACCTTTTTGGTTTCCTCATGGGCTGGCGTATAGCCCCTACGGTACTCGTC
Organism: Candidatus Pacearchaeota archaeon; assembly: GCA_002690445.1. The sequence goes on along the minus strand of NZER01000397.1, from coordinate 1,993 downwards.
TGAGGACACAAGTTCGGCCAGCGCCTTGAGCCGACTGTAGTCATAGCTGGGCGTTCCGAGTTTGACCTCGAAGTATGGGTTTGGGATTTGGGTTGAGTTGTCGGCGTTCATCCGCCGGGTGAGTTCCATTTCGATATGCCCCTTGTCTTTCATAGCTAAATCTATCCTTGCGGATCGGTCTTCCCAGATTCGCAAAAGCATATCGTTGTCCATGTTGTGGACGTTGTTTATAACGAACGGGGTTCCATCTTTCAGAAAGTCGATTTTGTCAGCCATTTGGCCTCCTAACTGCGGTCTAGACTGCGGTTGACTGCGCCCAATCGTGCGGTCAAACGTGCGTATACATGCGTAGACAGGGTGGCCACCGTATGGTAGCCACCCTGTGAGAAACCTACTCCTCGTCTTCTTTGAGGACTTCAAAGTGGGTCACCTGAAAGCGCCCCATCGTCGGGCGATGGTCTGCGATTCCAACGAACCGTCCAGCATCAACGACTAGCTGGTGCAGGAAGGTCGGACTGATGTACTCCGGAAGCAGAACCTGTAAGTGGTAGGTCAGCTTCCAACCAGGGCGGAAAGCAGGCCGTTCCCGTGTGATTGCGGCCTGTTGGACCCGTACTCGCCGGCGGTCTAGGTAGTCCCATTCCTTGGTGCCCAGAGAGGCACATTCGGTCAGGGATATTACGCCAGCCTTGAGCAGGTCAAGGGCTGACTTCCGGGGAGAGCGTGGGTCTTGTTGTGATTTGGCCGCTGTGGCGATTGCACCACAGATGTAGGAACCGGGGATGCCGATATCGCCATCCTCAGTCCGGTAGACGTAGGACTCTACGTTGTCCGACTTCTTGGTCTTGCTCCCCTTGGCCGCTTTGGCCTTCTCGTCCACCGCATCGCTGTCCCAGCGGTGGCAAAGCAGGGGTGCGTTACCCTGGATAGTAACCTCAACCATGTAAGGGTGAATGTTCTCGATGTCTGATTCTGCTCCGTTTCCTACTGGAAAGATTGCCGTTAGTTCGCCGCCGTTTTTCGTAACCATCTGATGGTCTGTTACCTCAACATAAATTTGTGTTTTGATTCCATACCGGGGCACAGCTAACCGTTGCTGGCCGTACCACTCCTGGCCATTACGCGCCAAGGCCTTGCTTGGCTCTTTTATGCTTTCAATCTTTCCTCCATAATCTCTACACGATTGCACCGAAGTACAGGGAACTGTCCAAACCGGTTCATCATCATCGGCGCTATGCCCTCGATGGTGATTTCAACCGTATAAGGCTTCCCACATGGGTAATCAAAAGGCTCACCCATCCGACGCAGTAGGTCGGCAACCATCTGTTCTTCCGCCAGCTTTTTGTAATCCATGCCTCTCCTTTCCTTACCAATCCTTACCTCGGACTACCGCTCCATAGCTTGGCAAAGCAGACCAGTCCCTACCTTGCCGGAGCCTTCCTTGTCGTACCTTGGCTTGCCCTGCCCGAACCCGCCATGCCACGGCTCTGCTCGCCGGGACAAGACCTTGCCTCGCCGGACCCCGACTTACCTAACCCCAGCAGAACTCAGCCTGCCATGGCCTGCCCTCTCCACGCCAAAGCGCGGCTCGTCGTGCTTAGCCTTGGGGATAATGTTTTGCTTCTTCTTCTGCCCAAGCCTTGGCAATCAATCTCTGTAAATCTTTCACCCGATCATCGCCGTGGCCTGGGCCAACCTTGACCAATATCTCCCTGCCGTCTAGGGCTGATTCTGTTTCCGATTCCATCCTTTGCCTCCTTGTTTTCCTTGCCGTACCTCGCCTCTCCCCGTCTTGCCTTGGCTTACCGTGCCCCACCGAAGCGAGCCTCGCCAGAGCAGACCGCACCTCACCGCACCATAGCGTGGCTCGGCGTACCAGAGCCGGCCTCTCCGAGCCTTGGCCCAGCAGACCTCACCGTTGCAGGCCGGAGCAGACCTCACCGCGCCGTTGCTCACCCGACCACTGCGTGCCAAGGGCACGCCAAACCCCACC
>NZER01000396.1 GCA_002690445.1 Candidatus Pacearchaeota archaeon | reverse complement strand
GATGATCTAGCACAATAGGAACGCGCTCCCCTTCCCATCCCATCCCCAGGGACGGGAGGGGAGGGGGGTACCCCTGGGGCGGGCGGCTCTTGTGCAGTATGGGGGTCCCTCACAGATTTTTCAGCTAAAGTTCTCGGGTCGGGTTTCAGCTTGTGTCATGAGTCAAGGGTGTCTGAGTGGCACGTAGGGTCCTTGTAGGAGACGAATTAAACGAATAAGACGAAATAAGCCACCCTTTATTCGTTTAATTCGTAAGTCAATACTGGGTCAGTGAACGTTGATAAGCAGGCAAATGACGCTCTAGCGCTCATATGGCTTATGGGGAGTGCTGGGATGACCTATGCGGTCGATGCGGGGGTTCTCGTCATCACGGGAGTAGAGGGATCACCGATTGAAGAGCTTGTGGGGCTCCTGAAGCCATACAAGGAGGCGATCATTGCCTATCTCAATGTCCTTGAGCTTAATAAGTCGGCCAGGACTGATATCGATGAAGCCTACGACGCCGGGATGCGTCTAGAATGACCCTTAGAAGTTGAGTGGTTTACCAGCGCATGACGACTACTACTAGGCCTGAGTTTCTGAAGATAGAGGGTAGGACGATGTCTCTTAACTTCCATTCCGTCCAAACGCGGGTATGGGAGGCTACGAGGCGGTTTGTGGTGATGTTGATGGGGACGCAGGGTGGGAAGACGTCCTTTGGGCCTCACTGGTTGCACCGAGAGATATTGGAGAAGGGGCCGGGGGATTATCTGGCCATATCTGCCACGTTCCCGTTGCTCAATCTCAAGATGTTGCCGGAGTTCCTATCGGTATTCAGGGATATCTACCATCTTGGGACGTGGCACGAGGCTACCAAGGTATTTCAGTTCCATGACGATGAAACGCGAGTAATCTTTGGTTCGGCCACCAATCCAGAGCAGATCGAGTCTGCGACCGCAAAGGCGGCATGGCTGGACGAAGCGGGCCAGAACCAGTTCCGTCGGCAGACCTGGGACGCTGTACTTAGGCGGTTATCGATACATGAAGGGCGTATTCTGATAACTACTACCCTTTACGGGATGGGGTGGCTCAAGACAGAGGTGTACGACCGGTGGAAGGACGGTGACCCGGACTTCGACGTTATCCAGGGAGATTCCATTGAGAACCCGGCTTTTCCAGAAAGGGAGTACCAGAGGGCCAAACGGTCCATGCCACAGTGGAAGTTCAACCTTTTCTATCGTGGGATGTATGACCGCCCCGCGGGTCTGATATATGATGCCTTCGATGAGGATGTGTGCAAAATACGCCGATTTAAGCTCAATCCAGACTGGCCTCGGTACGTTGGGCATGACTTTGGACCCCAGAACACCGCAGCCGTCTGGTATGCGGAAGACCCGGCCACAGGGCTGTGGTACTGCTATAGAGACTATCGGGCCGGAAATCTGTCTGCCTTCGAGCACGCCGCTAAATGGAAGGACCTATCCAAGAACGAGAATATCGTTAGGCGTGTAGGGGGCGCCCGAGCCGAACAGGGATGGCGTGATGCCTTTACCGCCGCTGGATGGCCGATAATGGAGCCCAGTGAGTACGAGGTAGAGGTAGGCATAAATCGTGTCTATGGCTGGCATAGGCTGAACAAACTAATGGTTTTCGATGACGTTGGACTTTACCTGGACGAAAAACTCACATATAGTAGAGAACTAGACGAGCATTACGAGCCTACACTCAAGATCGCCAATAAGTCCGCATTCCATCTTATGGACGCAGAAAGATACCTGTTTACCGGATTCCGAGCCGATACAGACCCAAATAGACGGTCCTTTGCGCGAGTCTATGAGTTTACAGACGATCCAAGGGAGCCCGCCCGCCTATGATCTTCGACACCCCTGGTGACGTAATACAGGCCGTTAGCGACCGCCAGGCCGATATGAGGCTGCTACGCACCCGGTTTGAGGCGGACTACGATCTAATCAACCTCGTTCCCTACGAACCAGAGCGTAAGGGATATAACGCCTATACTTCTCCGGCCCCCCGTAATTTTTTCGACAAAGTTGGTGACGGCCTCAACCGGGCCGAGCTTCAGATAGCTATAAATCTTCCTGAATCCGCAGACCAGGAGAGCAAGGATTCGGCCTCGACCGGCGAATTGCTGCTTTTCGGTGCTCTAAACGATATAGACCGTCGCCTGCGTAATATTGGAGAGCCCCGTTTCCGTTCTAGTGCAGGATGGTATGTCAGGGCCAGGGGCTGGCTGGGTATTCGGTGCCTGGTTTATATCCCTGACGGCGAAGAGAATGTTGTCTTCGACGCGATGCCCTGGGACCCATTGCATATGACGTGGGAGACGGGTACAAACGGCCTGTTGTGGGGCGCATACACCACCTGGGTCAGCCCGGCATCTATCGAGGATGAGTGGGGTGTCAAGATCGAGACCAACGAGAAGTTGGTTCGCAAGATCGACATCTTCGACAAGACTGACAACGCCGTTATAGTCCAGGAAGACTGGATCAAGGAGCCCAGGCCTCATGGGCTCGACCACACTCCCGTGTTCATCGGGTCTGTTGGCTCAATGCCTACGGTATCACGGGACGCGGACGTTTCTCAGTCTGGCTCCATAGGCTCCGATCCAAACTCGACCTTCGAGGCTATGGGTGACTCTGTCTTCCAGTCCGTTCGAGAGATATACGAGCCGAGAAACAAGCATGTGTCCCGTCTTATGGACATGCACGAACGGGCAATGGTGGGCAGCCTGGTCCACGAGAGCGAGGACGGATTCGAGGAGATCAAGGGAGACCCGTTCCGGTTCTGGCGGGCTATCAAGATCAGGTTCGGCAAAGAGAAGATATACCCGCTTCAGGTTCCCTCGCCTCCCGAGTCTACAGGGGCCTTGCTGGGAATATTCGACCGAGACATAGAGCAGTCCACCCTGCCCTACCCCCTGGCCTATGGCGGGATAAACGACCCTATGTCGGGCCGTGCTCTGGCAATTCTCACGGACGCAACACGTTCGATATACAACCCCCGCACCGACCTGCTTGCGAACGGATACCTATGGCTCTGCGAGGAGATACTGAGCCAGTACGCCACGAAGATCGACAAGTCTTCGACCATAAGTGGGTTCCAGGGATTCGAGCATGATGCTCCCTTCTTCAGTACCCAGATCAAGCCTTCGTCCATCGACAAAGGGTGGATGGTCTCTGTTTCGGTCGAGCCAAGGTTGCCAAGGGATCAGGAGTCGGAGATACTGATGTCGTTGCAGGCCACTACCCGGCGCGACGGGCAGCAACTACTGTCCAACGAGACGGCACGGGCCGACATTATGAAGATACGTGATCCCCATTCGGAGGAGCAGAAGGTGTTGGCCGAGATGGGGAGGTCTCACCCCGCCGTCATGCAGGCCCAGCTCGTTGCTGCCCTTCGGGAGCAGGGAGACGACGACGCCGCCGACGTGGTAGAGAAGCTCGGGCAACAGGCCCAGGCCGGACAGCCCCCAGGAGGGCCGCAACAGGGTGGGCCAGAGGGCCAGAATGGTGCGGCGCCGCCCATTCCTCCCGAGGCACAGCAGATGATTGTCGCTGTCCTTGGAATATTGGAGCAGACCGGTCAGGAAGAGTTGGCAGAGGTATTCATGCGTGCGGTTGAAGCCAGGCAGAAACTACCGGTAGAAGTCGCGGTGCAGATCGCCCGCATACTCATAGAGGCGGGCCGTGAGGACGTTGCCAGAGCCTTTGCACAAGCGTTCGCGCCCCCGACCCAGGCTGGTCCGCAGGGTGGCCCGCAGGTCGGCCCGCAGGTCGGCCCGCAGGCTGGTCCACAGGGTGGCCCGCCGGGTGGCCCACCGGGTGGGCAGCAGGTCGGCCCGCAGGGTGGACCACAGGGCGTTCCGCAGGGTGGTCCACCGGGTGGTCCGCCGGTACAGCCGGTACAGCCGAGGTAGATAGATGCCTACTCAAGAAGAAATAGAATGGCTTGAACAACAAGCGGCGCCCCCAACGTCGCCGAGCCATATGGCCGACTTGTACCACGATGGCCAGATCGGATACTGGACAGCCTACGAGGCTATCAAGCACCTCCTACGGCAGCCAGGTAGTGGCGTAGATCCGGGAGCCCGGGAAAGTTATACCCGAACTCTGCTCGGCCTCGATCCGGGAGACAGCGGCCAGCCTGTAGAGGCAGAGGAGGAGGAGGCAGCGGACGAGGTGGCGGAGGAGGCGGCGGCGGAGGCGGCGGAGGAGGCGGCGGAGGAGGAGGCGGCGGAGAAACCAGGGGCTCCACCTCCGCGGCGGAAAACCAGTTTTGCAGGTTTAGTATGGATGCAAAACCCCGGTAGCGAGTGGAGAGATAACCCCTCGAACCTATACCGAATACAAGTACGGCCAGAGCAGGTAGACGGCCTGGTCGCCGACGGCTGGTCTAGAGAAGATGAAGATATAACGGCATCAGAATGGGCCAGGATAACGGGAACAGCTGTCGGGTCCACTGAGTACATCGCAATGTGGGGTGAAGATGCTGAAGAAGATGACATCATTGGTATTGGTGAAGATGACCCTATAGGAGCATTTAGCCGACGCACGAGGTTCCTTTCAAGCATAGGACAAGGAGGACGTGGCCCAAAAGATCCGTATGAGATGTATCAGGCCGGTCTATTCAATCCTCTAAATCGTCTTTTCGAGTTGAAAGACCTATTCGGTATTGCGCTAGGAGATACGGTCCCAGAAGAAGAGACCTTCTTTGGTAGGGGCGCAGAGTTTGCCAGAGATCCTAAGAGTATCTACGAGCAGTCCCGCGATCTTCTAGCCCAGTTGCTCAATCTAGGGAAAGAGCGCCGGCGAATATCAGGGGTAACTTTTACCCCTGAGTGGGATGGTGATTTTGGGCAGACTGCTGCTGACATTTCAAACCAACAGATGGCGGATTTATTTCACATGGCACTCCGAAGCAAGACAAGTCGTGGAACGGCCGATCGCTTTGCCTCACGCCTGAAGAGGAGGCCGGGTGACGAAGGTGAACTTGGCATAGAGCAGTCTCTACATGAGGAGGCCACGGCGGCTGGATTAACGGAGCAGCCGTTTTTGGAATGGATACGTGATAAGTACAACCTAGGTAGCCTACTAGGTGTGTAGGGTAAGATAGACAAAACGGAGGTATTGATATGACAATGCAAGCACAAAGCCCCAGAACACGGTATCTACAGAGCCTTGGACTCCTAGGCGACCAATACCGAACTCCCGCACAGCGGTATCAGGCAGGGCTCTTTGATCCGCTACAACGACTATTCGACGTTAGAAGTCGGTTCGGTCTTGAGACAGGATCTCTCGTCCCAGAGCAAGAGAAGTTCTTTGGCACCACAAGTGCACGGGGCTTTAGAGATGATCCCGGCTCGATCTACTCAGGGGCACAGGATGTCCTTGGGGGTCTTCTTGGTCTCGGTCGTGGCGGTAGACAGGAAAAGGGTGTGGGATTCATGCCTACCTGGGGCGGCGATGTTGGAATGATGCCTGCCGATGTAACATCCGAGGATGCTGCCGACCTAATGCGTCTTGCGTTACGGGGTGCTACGAGTCGAGGTGCGGCCAATCGTTTCGCACAACGGATTGCAGGAGGTGTAGAGCAAGGTCTATTTGAGCGGGCGGTTGCAGGAGGGGGAACCGCGGGAACCGAGGCCGGGGAGCTAGGGTTCCTGAATTGGCTTGCCAACAAGTATGACCTCAAAGACCTACTCGGCCTAACATATACCTAGGACTGATAGGGGGCTACAATCCCAAACTTCCCAGATACCATAATGGACGTAGACAACCCCTGGCGCTGGTGGTTTGAGGACGATCCCAGCCTCCAGTACCAAATGGCCCGTCCACAGACGGGTTCGCCTAGCTATCTGGACTATTTCCGCCAGCCGAGCGCAGAGGCCCGTGTGTTCGGGGACTGGGAGACGGCCCAGGCACGGCTGGCGGCCCAGGGCTTGCCCCCGAACATAAAGAGTATCGACTTTCTCAACGAATACCCGTTCTGGACAGAATATGCGCGTCTAGGCCCGTCACAACGTGGTGGCAGCACTAACGTTCGGTTCGCCCCTCCAGGATCATTCCGTATTCCTCCTGGGTTTTAACCCGTGGCCACAGTACCCTGGGGACAGTCGGTAGCTGAGTCCTTCGTAGAAGACCGTAAGGCCCTACGGTTCAAACCCCCTACTCCGAGACCCCCGCCATCCCCTGGTCCCGCTCCTGTTGCTACCCCAGCGCCTAGGCCTACCCCGGCGCCTAGGCCTGCCCCGGCGCCTAGGCCTGCTCCCGTCCCCACGCCTACTTCGCGGGCTCCGGCCCAAAGAGAGGATAAGGGCCGGTCTATCTTCGACCGAATTATG